>NZ_JAMQHY010000014.1:9746-97723 GCF_023845705.1 Clostridium sp. ZBS15 | reverse complement strand
CGCATCCAGAATAATCCCATATTTTTTCATTTGAGTCAGATGCTATCCTTTGCATTCTACCTGTTATCACCAATTCTCTATTTGAATTTTTTAATAACACTACTGTTCCTAAAGGTAAAACTTCATCTTTATCAATTTCTATTTCACTTTGTTCATTACTAATTATATTTTTTTCATCCTCTTCATTAAGATTTCCAATATTCACCTTGAAACTACATCCATTTAGAATAACAAACATACTTATTAAAACTACACTCAATATAATATTTTTCTTATGCAATTTTTTTATTAATAAACTAACCAATTTCATTTAATAACCCCTTTTATTAAATATAATAGATATGTTCTTTCCATTATCTATTCATTGTTTTTTTTACTTTCTACGCCAAAACTTCCGCCAATTACTTCTGCTGCTCCTACTTCACAATTTCCATTTATAAAATCTCTTTTTGTCTTAAATCCAAGTGCTCCCAAATACCCTTCAGCCTTTGCTGATGTATCTATTCCACCTTTTATATCATGCATGGAAATTGATACTTTTCCAAAAGATCCAATTGCCTCACATTTTCCTTCTCCATTATCAAACATAAGGCCAACATCTCCACTCATTAAACTAACAGATCCATCGACTTTAATCTTACTTCCATCTAATTGTGTCTCTTTAAATTCATATGGAAAATCGATTAACTTCCCATTTCCTTCAATTCCAACTTTCATAGATGGAGCAAATTCAGCATTTTCATTAAATAAATTTAATTTTATTAATTAATTTAATAAAATTAAATTATAGTTATTCATTTTATAATTTCACATTCTTAACCAATATTGATAAATTAATAAGCACTCATAATTTTTTTCATAAAATCATCTCTAATAATTGCTATCTTATCATCACTTATTTGATAATTAGATAAAAGCTGCTGTTCAAATACTATAATTTCATCTTTTGTAATGAAACTAGTCTCAATTGCACTTTCTATTAGAATTATAAAACTCTCTTCTTTTATACCTTCTAATGATTGTGGCAAATATTTTGTATTTTCTTTTTTATATGCCATCCACGATGTATAACTAACAGTATCTACTAATAAAGACCATAATCTCGCAATGTTTAAATCTTCTTCATCCTCCACAAACTCAGATATACCTGTACATTCAGCATTATCAATCAACTCATATAAATCATCTCCTGAAATTCCATTATTTTCAACCCACGTCCAGCATTTATTTAATGCGTCTCGTCCATCTACATACCTATCATCAGTTTTATTGATTTTAGAAAAAACTTTTTCTGCAATAGTAATAACAAACCCAACTTTTATTTCATCTTTTAATTTACCTAAACGTTGTAATTCCATACATTCTCTCTCCTATCATTCTATTATTTTTCCATATTTTAGTATAAATGATGTTAATCCATTTACTTTAACACTATTATCAATTTCCGAAGTAACAATTATCTTTAAGTTTGGATACTTCTTACTTGCTTGATAGAAGATTCCACACTTTTCTTTTGGAAATTTATTTTTTTATCTGTTTCTTTACTACTTCCGTTATTTGAACCTTTTGAAAAATTATAGCTCCAAGACCTAGTTCTGCTCCACCAATCCCATTTCTTACTGCTACACCTATATCAGCTATTTCAACAGAGCTAGGTATTGCCAATGTACCTTTTGTACCATTTAATATTGGTAATGAACCACCACCCATGTTAGATATATTCCCAGGTGATTTACATATGTTACCTATACCTTTTACTGCCATGAATAAATTTATATCTATACTATATGCATCATATGCCTGCTTATACTGAGACTTATTTTTATAATATTCATTTGCTTTTTTTCCTTCTTCTGTATATTCAGCACTTGCACTCATAGCATTAAGTCTTTTGTCCTGATCAAAGCTAAGTATTCCATCCAATGAAGCACCTAAAGCTAAAGTATCATAATATCCTTTTGTTGCTACTCCCATAAACGCATTACCAAATGATTGTAAATGCTTCTTGAATGATCCTGTATGCTTACTAGCAAGATCATAATCTACAGGTACAAAAACACTCCCATTGCATGTAGGATATGCCTTTCCTAAAATAAATTCATCATCACCTGCTTGAGTCTTTACTAGTGTCCCTTTATATACTTTTTTTGAATCAAATACTTCAATATCACTTCTATTTTTTAATGCTACTCCTGATTTGGGTATACCATTATACATATCATTCTGCATAACAACATTTAGCATTACATTACTTCCAAGAATACTTAGCGATAATAATTCATTTTTATATTCAAGTTCTGCTAATGCTTCTTGAACTCCGGCTGTTGGTTCATCATCTGTAAATTTCTCATATGTTTCTCTACAGCTTCCATTTTCATATACTGCATTACTTTGATTATAACATTCTCCTTCAAGTGAAATATAACTTGATTTGTTTTTTTGAACTAATACTTTATTACTTCCACTTATGGATACGCTTCCTCCACTTAAGCTTATTCCACCTGATGCTCCTAAGCTTAAATTTCCTGAACTACTTATATTAATTCCATTTTCATCATTTAAGTTGACATTCATTCCACCTCTATAGAAGTTAATGGCTCCTGGTAATATATCTAAATTATTTCCACTTTCAGTTGAAAAGTATCTATTATTTGTATTTGATATTTTAGAGCAGCTACTTCCATTTTTTCTTACACATCCAGTTACAATAGGTTCATCATATCTATTAGGAAAATAAAGCATTACGCTTTCTCCTATGTTTGGCATTGCATACATTATGTTTCCTGTTGGTGGAGAATACTTAAACCATGATGCCTTGCTTAAGAAAGGTACTGCTATTGATTAGATTTTCTTCATCATTTGTTGCCAATCTAATTGAACGGAAAAAAATAATGAGCCAATCTATTTCAACTGACTCATTATATATTTAACTGCATTATTAATATTATGCAGTGATGAATATAAATTAACTTTATTTATATTCCTATAAACTTTATTAAATTTTATTCATCTAAATTATTTTCATTAATCATGTTTTTATCATAACTAAATAATCCGTTAGATTCACTGAATAATTTTAGTTTTAATTATTCAAATCCAATAACTGTCCACTCATCTACTGTATCCCAAAATTTAATATTGTATTCTGGATCTTCTTTTGAAGACCATAAAGTTGCATTATCATTATCGCAATTGTTATAATCTATAACCACATATGTTCCCATACCATTACTAAAAAAACCATAAGATGATCCTAAATCAATTTTAAGATTTTGACTTCCTATATCATCAATAATTCCCCATTCATAATCATCTAAATATACTACATTTTCAAGAGAGCTAAGCCCCATACTTTTGCTAGGATAATAATAAAAACCATTATGGACATTTTCATAAAAAGCTCTAAGTTTTCCAGGAATTTTATTCCATGATTTCTTCAAATACTCATTCTTTAAATTATGTTTAGGATTCCCACCTTCATAATATAATATTTTCCCATTTGAATTTTTAATAGAATATAAAATAGAGTACTTATTTCCTACATTCATAAATTCTACATCTAATAAAAACTCCTTGAAAAAAGAAATTACATTACTCATTTCATCTTTCACATTTTTTTCCCATATCTCTAATATTTTTTTTATTTTCTCTGATTTTTCTACTTCATTAAAAGCTTCTCTCCATTCACATGGAATTAGGCCTTCTTCTAAATTGTTAATTTCATCAACATTTAATATCTTTATTGAAAGTTTTTTATTCAATGTATATTTATTTAAAAATTTTATTTTTTCTTCATTAATCATTTATATCAACTCCTTGTTATTTTAAAAAATCATCTATTAGCCTTTGTATTCTTCCTTCTAATTCCCTTTCTATTCTAATCATTCTTTTCCTAAATTCAGAATCAACTTCAATATCACCTTTTTTATACAATATCCATTCTTCATAAGATTTTGATCCTTTAGATGTGTTAGCTATCTTGCTTAAACCTATAAAGTTCTCCTCATAATTTAATATACTTAACTGTTGTTCATATGACAACTTCTCAAATCCCTCCATTTTAACTATTTTTTTCATAGATACTATATGATCTGCTTCCAAATTACTAGTAATTCGTTTTCCTGGTAAAGCAAAATCATCCATAGGTAAGTTTACCCCTTCATTTACCATATCCCTAATTTCAGTAGTTGGAGTTCTTCTTCTTAATTTGTTATATAATTTATCAGAAATTTTTTGTTTTCCATACCTAGCTCCATTATTAACTTTAGTTTCATTCCCCTGAACTTTATTTTCTATATTTTTACCTTTATTATTTGAACTACTTTCTTTCTCATAATTTTTCTTATTGGTAGCATTATTATTTTTATCTGTTTCTTTACTACTTCCGTTATTTGAACCTTTTGAAAAATTATAAGCTCCAAGTCCTAATTCTGCTCCACCAATTCCAGTTCTTACTACTACACCTATATCAGCTATTTTAACAGAGCTAGATATTGCCAATGTACCTTTTGTACCATTTAATATTGGTAATGAACCACCACCCATGTTAGATATATTCCCAGGTGATTTACATATGTTACCTATACCTTTTACTGCCATGAATAAATTTATATCTATGCTATATGCATCATATGCCTGCTTATACTGAGACTTATTTTTATAATATTCATTTGCTTTTTTTCCTTCTTCTGTATATTCAGCACTTGCACTCATAGCATTAAGTCTTTTGTCCTGATCAAAACTAAGTATTCCATCCAATGAAGCACCTAAAGCTAAAGTATCATAGTATCCTTTTGTTGCTACTCCCATAAACGCATTACCAAATGATTGTAAATGCTTCTTGAATGATCCTGTATGCTTACTAGCAAGATTAACATCTACAGGTACAAAAACACTCCCATTGCATGTAGGATATGCCTTTCCTAAAATAAATTCATCATCACCTGCTTGAGTCTTTACTAGTGTCCCTTTATATACTTTTTTTGAATCAAATACTTCAATATCACTTCTATTTTTTAATGCTACTCCTGATTTGGGTATACCATTATACATATCATTCTGCATAACAACATTTAGCATTACATTACTTCCAAGAATACTTAACGATAATAATTCATTTTTATATTCAAGTTCTGCTAATGCTTCTTGAACTCCGGCTGTTGGTTCATCATCTGTAAATGGTTCATATGTTTCTCTACAGCTTCCATTTTCATATACTGCATTACTTTGATTATAGCATTCTCCTTCAAGTGAAATATAACTTGATTTGTTTTTTTGAACTAATACTTTATTACTTCCACTTATGGATACACGTCCTCCACTTAAGCTTATTCCTCCTGATGCTCCTAAGCTTAAATTTCCTGAGCTACTTATATTAATTCCATTTTCATCATTTAAGTTGACATTCATTCCACCTCTATAGAAGTTAATGGCTCCTGGTAATATGTCTAAATTATTTCCACTTTCAGTTGAAAAGTATCTATTATTTGTGTTTGATATTTTAGAGCAGCTATTTCCATTTTTTCTTACACATCCAGTTACAATAGGTTCATCATATCTATTAGGAAAATAAAGCATTACGCTTTCTCCTATGTTTGGCATTGCATACATTATGTTTCCTGTTGGTGGGGCATACTTAAACCATGATGCCTTGCTTATATCTTGGGTTTCATCTATATTTAAATGGAGCTTTACCCTTTCTCCATCTACTGCAAGTACTTTTCCTTCTATGGATATACCACTTAATTTTTCATTATATATTTTTTCTTGCCAAATTCCATTTTTTCTACAAAACCTATATTTATATATTAATTCCCTATTATGCATTTGTCCATAATATTGGTTTATATAAAAATCTCTTTCTTTAAATTTTATTAAATCTCCAATGTCCATTTTTTCTCTAAGCATTACTTCATAATAAAAGAAATCTGTATCATGGAAATCAATCCCTAAAGTTAAGACTTTATAATATTTTTCTAAATCTTTACTTGCCTTATAATTAATTTCATTATTTAAAGCATAAAATTTTAAGCTAGGCTTTCCAAAATAAATTATATTATTTGTATTTACTACATCGCAGATTAGTTCTAAACCTAGATAACTTCCTATTCTTTTTAAAAATTCATAATCTGTTTCTTTATATTGAAAGAGTGGCTTTTCAATACTCATAGGTCTATTCATGCATTGAGCAAATCCATATCCTTCATAATTTTTTAGGATTTCATTTATTAATTCATCATAACTCATATTTATATCTTGAAAAGATCTTGTCCTTTTTTCAATATCAAGTAATGAGCTACTAGATGAACCTTCTAATTCTAAATAATATATTCCATTAATATTAGTTGTTTTAATATTCTCTATTATTCCATTAAATATTATTGTTCTTTTTTCTTCATTTGATGTATTTTCATTATTATTTAAGTCTGTGTTTTCTATTTCTTCATAAACACATATTTTATCATTTGTGGAAGCTTCTATAGAATACTTAAAATTTACGCTATCATCTATTAAGCATTTTAAATATACTTTTCCATGTTCATTAGGTTTGCAGAAAATTTTAATATCTTCTATTTTAAGTATTTCATATGGACATTCTACTTTTAGTTTTTTTGTTGCTTCCATAATAACTCAAGTCACCTCCTTGCTATTAACCTTCTTGTCCACTAGTTACAAAAGTTATATTACCGCCACGACAGCAATATATTACTGAATCTGTTGTAAGTGCTGGTTCGCCTTCTACTATAGTATCACCTTTAGTTTTTATCCAATCATGAACTATTTGTGGTACACACTTTATCCCAGTTTTTATATTTCCATCTTTATCTATTACTGTTATTTCAGTTTTTTCTACAAAGCATCCCTTTTCTTCGCATACTCCAAAATAACTTATATTTTGTTCTGTATTGTCCTTTTTATTTAATATTGGATTACCATTTGCATAACTTCCATGACTTACAGGAATGTTTATCTTTCTTTCATTACTTCCTTTATTGCACTTCATTTTTGCTCCTCTTACTACATAGTAAACTGCCATGCTCTCCCCTCCATCAATTATTTATTTTTCACTTCTAATTTTTCTAATAAAATTCCATTAAAATTACGTCTTAATATGCTCTCTGCTACATCTAATCTAATAACGATTAACGTTTGGTCACTTTCTTTAACTTTAAATATTTTCTTATTTTTAATTTTATTTTCATCTAACACTATTTTTTTAACTACACTTTTATTTAAATTGAATTCTGATTCTTCGCTTAAAGCTTGTACTTCTTCAAATATAGGCAAATAATAAATATGTTGCTCTAATTTTTTATAATCAGTTAATGCAATCATTTTAAAAATTATATTAGAATTATATTTTGATAATATCTTTTGCAAGTCTTCTGAAACTAAAAACATTGGGGTATAAAGAACATCCAAATACTCAATTCCTTGTGCTGATTTAACATAAAGAAGGTTATTATCTTCAATATTATCTGCTCTTACTAAATTCAAATTTTTAGTATTAAAATTCTTAAATAAGTTTAAAACTTGTGGAGTATTAGAGTATCTTTTATCTTGTTTTAATAAAAAATAATCCATATATATTTCCTTTCTTAGTCCTCTTTTGATGGTGAATTTTCATATATAATCTTGACTTCATCTCTATATTCACCAACAAATATCATTATTTCTTCACTCTTTTTCATTTCTTTGTATGATTCACAATTCAAAAAATCACATACAATACTTTCTAAAATATCAATGGCTATACCATTATATTTATTTCCTTCACTAATTTTTATCTTTTCAATATCCATTTCTGTTATGGTACGTCCATATTCTTTTCTTTTTTCTAATAATTCATTGCTATGCTTAAAAAGTGGCTCATATATAAAAGATAATTTAATATTTCCACTACATTCTTCTTTATCTAAAAACCATTTATCATCATACATATCAATTCTATAAATCCCACTATTTTGCATTATATTTGTTCTTAGATATGATATATAGATATATTGTATTTTTCCTTTTAAACTTTTGTTTTGTAGACTATTTGCAATTTTACAAACATGATCAAAATTACTTATGAGTTCTTTTTTTGTAGATTCCTTATTATTATTAAATTTTTCATATATCTTTGAGTGTTCTTCATTAAATCTTTCTTTAACATATTTTTCATTAAACTCTTGTAATACTTTTTCTTTATCTACTGGAATTATCATTAATTTTTCTCTCCTATGCAGTAAGACTTTATTGTGTGTTAATCTTACCTCCACTCATAACTATGTCATCTTTTATTTTTAGTTTTGCTCCATTTTGAGATATTGTGACACCACCGCCACCAGATATAGATACATAACCACCACTTATGTTTACACTAGATCCAGACATTGATATAGATTTGTTACTATTTATAGATATTCCACCATTATCACTTAAGCACATTGAATTGTTTCCTGAAATAACGTCTATAGCTCCTGGTCTCATTATTATTTCTTTTCCATATTTCGTTCCAATACTTTTTACAGACGGATCACTACGTTTAGATGAATTACTTGATTGTAGATTAACTGAACTTATAGCATAGGCATTGCTTTCAATATTATCTGGGAAATATAATCTTATTGCATCTCCAATTTCAGGCATACAATACCATCCTGTTCCATCTGGTGATGAAAATACTGTTGAGTATGGCAACCAAATTGTTGTTTCTTTTGTATTTGAATAAGCATCAATTTTAAGTGAAACTTTAACCAACTCTTTAGTAACATCAAGTATATAGCCTTCTAAAGATACGCCTGATATATTTTCATTAAATAATTTTTTAACCTTTGCCCCATCTTTATCTTTTAATATATATTTATTGAATAGTAATCCCTTAACTAAGGTAAATTCACTTTTACATATCAATAACTTTCTTCCTTTAAAAGCAACTGAAGTAAGTGAATTTAAAATTCTATTAGTAACTACTTCATAACTAATAAAATTCATATCATTTAATTCATAGCTACCTTCCCTTGATTTTAGCTTGTACTCTTTTATGCCTTTATTTACAGAATAATTAAATTCATCTAACTCATATACTGTGCTCGGTCCATCATCTCCTATATAATATTTAGTTCCATCTAATCTGCATTCTGGTATTAACACAGTATTAAAATGAGATGCTAACCTCTTTAAAAATTCCCAATCTGTTTCATTATATTGAACAACCATATTATCAATGGTTTTGCTATTTGTTACATAATCTATCATTTGAGCATTATGAATTTTGTTTATATCATTAAAAATTTCTGAATATGTTAAACATTCACCTTGAAAACTTCTACTTTTCTTTTCTAAATCCATTAGAAATGTTTGGCTTTGTGCTTCTATTTCTAAAATTCTTACATTATTAAAAGTATCTATTGATATATTTGTAACTATCCCTTTAAAAATTTCCGTTATATTTTCTTTATCATCCTTTAATGATGCCTTTATTATGTTATAACTTCCTGTTTTCTCTACATATTCATCGGATATTTCCTCTGATATAATTCCCTTTATATAAAATTTTCCATGCTCATTTATTTCTTTAACTATTTTTAACTCTAAAATTTTTAAAAATGTATAAGGTTCTATTAATATATCTCCCTGTGTATATACATATTCCATACTCATTTATTCTCACTTCCCTTTAATTATTTTCTGAGCATACTTCTTTATTTATTTTTATTGTTTTAAGTATTTGAAATACAACATCGTCCTTCCACTGTTCATGTTCACTATAACTGCAACTAAATGTACCCATTAATGTTTTCCCTTGGAATTCTAAAAAGAACATAATATTATATAGGAAATCGTCTATGGCAGAACTTTTGTAATCAAAATATCCAATTTTCTTTTTATCTACATCTATAATATCTTCATCAAAATATATGTTTGCTGGATTTAATCTTTGAGTTATTAATTTCATGATGCCCTTTAGTTCCTCTATATGATCATCATCTAAAGGACTGTCTATGAACTTTACTGTTATTGCAATACTTCCATCTTCATTGCATTTTATTATTTCAGGTCTGCTTTCTGATGGATATTTAAATTTTCTTGCTTCCATAGGCATATCTTCAAATGTATTTGGTATATACATTTTTAAAGCTCCATCAAAGAATTCTGTTTCTTCAAACTCATAAAATTTATTATTTATCTTAACTAATCCTTCTGTGATATATTTTCTAAGTTCCTTTTCTTCTGCTGCATTGATAAAATCTAATATCTTTTCATCTACTCTTTCATCCATATTTCTTTCCCCAATTCTATTCTGTATAATAAAAAAAGAATTCTTTATCATTTTCGTATTTTTATTCCATAACTTTATTTTTTTGTAATATTTCCATAATTTTATTAAATAAAAGAATACTATTTGCCTTTAAAAGACATTATTTTAAAAGTTATCNNTTAATAATATAAATTCCTAAATAATAAAAAAATAATATCTAAGGTGCTGTTTTACCACCTTAGATATTATTTATATAACTATAAAGGGATACATTCCTCTATAAGGTATGTATCCCCACATTATTATAAACTTATTTCTAAGTTCTTTCTTATTTCTTTTATGAATTCAAAGGTATTAACCTTTTTTATATTATCATGAATTGCAATTGCTGCTAAATCACCTGTCATTATTCCGTTCTCTATTGTTTTTAAAGATGCAGCTTCAAGCTTACTTGCAAAATCAATTAATGCTTTATTATTGTCTAGCTCTCCTCTTTTTCTAAGTGCACCACTCCATGCAAATATTGTTGCTATAGAATTAGTTGAAGTTTCTTTCCCATTCAAGTGATCATAATACTGATCTTGAACTGTTCCATGAGCCGCTTCATATTCATAATTTCCATCTGGTGAAACTAGTATTGATGTCATCATAGCTATTGATCCAAATGCTGCTGCAATCATATCACTCATAACATCACCATCATAATTTTTGCAAGCCCAAATCATTCCACCATGTGATTTTATTACATTTGCCACTGCTGAATCTATAAGCATATAAGTATATTTTATACCTAGTGCTTCAAACTTTTCTTTATATTCATTTTCATAAATCTCTTCAAATATATCTTTAAAAGTATGGTCATATTTTTTTGAGATTGTATCTTTAGCTCCAAACCATAAATCTTGTTTTAAATCTATTGAATAATTAAAACAGCTTCTTGCAAAGCTCTCAATTGATTTATTTATATTATGCATCCCCATAACGATACCATCATCATTAAAGTTATGTATTAGTTCTCTCTTTTCCTCACCATCTTCAGCTGTAAATACAAGTTCGCATTTGCCTTTACCTTCTATTTTCATTTCAGATGCTTTGTATATATCACCATAAGCATGTCTAGCTATTGTTATTGGTTTACTCCAAGTTCTAACGTAAGGTTTAACTACATCAACTATAATAGGTGCTCTAAATACTGTTCCATCTAAAATAGCTCTAATAGTTCCATTTGGACTTTTCCACATTTCTTTAAGATTATATTCTTTCACTCTTGCGCTATTTGGAGTTATAGTTGCACATTTTACTCCTACTCTGTGTTTTTTTATTGCTTCTGCTGCTTGTACTGTAACATTATCATCTGTTGCATTTCTATTTTCTAAACCTAGATCATAATATTCTGTATTTAATTCGATAAATGGATTTAATAACTCATCCTTTATCATTCCCCAAACTATTCTTGTCATTTCATCTCCATCAATTTCAACTAATGGATTAGACATTTTTATTTTTTCCATTTAATTGCCCCCTTGTTTTAGATGATAGTGTAAAGCTGTTTACACCATTTTTTTTAATTAAACTCTACTTTAGAAAAGTGTTGATATATGAATAAGCAAAGTGAACTAAGTAATTGAACTTAGGAATACTAAGATTAAAAGCACTATGATTTTTAATCTTTTATCTAAATAAATTTTATAAATATTATACATTACTTATATTATATATACAACTTTATATAGTTCTGATATATTTTAATTTATATCATTCTCTTAAGTCGTCTATCATATTAATGTAAAATAGCTAATAACTTTAAATAAAAATTATTAGTTTTTTTGCTTTATATTTTTAATAAAATATCTTAATTTGTTTTTACTGATTAAATTCACATATGTATTATTTTTAAAGTACAAATCTTATTAATGTAAGAGCAAATATTATTTGAAAACTTCCAACTATTAATCCATACATCATTGATTTTGGTCCTTCTTTAATTAAATCATCAAACTTAACTCGCATACCAATTGCAGCTAGTGCAATAATTTCAAAATTACTACTTATTAATTTAAATAACTTTTGAATTGAGTCAGGTACAAATCCTAAGCTATTTATTACACAGAATATAAAGAATCCTATTATATACCAAGGAACACTAATTTTAGCTTTTTTTTCTCTTTCAATTATTGCTTTTTCTGACATATTCTCATTTTCATCAACTTTAATTCTAGAGAATGCAATAACTACAACAACTAAAAATATTATTCTTATTATTTTAAATATGGTTGCTAACGTAACAATATCTTCGTTTATAAATTTAGCTGACGCTATTACTTGACCAACTGATTGCAAAATTCCTCCAATCATTGCTGATGTTTGTGTTAAACTATTTTTATATATTGTCATTGTAATTAGTGGAATTACAAACATTAATATTGTACCAGTTAAGTTTACAATAGTTACTGAAATTGCCTTATCTTTAGAATCTGCATTAATTGTTGGTGCTACTGCTGCTATTGCAGATGATCCACATACCGCATTTCCAGATGCCATAAGTAATGAGTATTTTTTAGAAAATCCTAATTTTTTTCCAACAAAATATGTAAGTAATATTGTAAAAGTCATTTGGATTGCTATAAATAAAACCCCTCTAAATCCAAGTGATTTTATTTCCATAAAGCTTATTGTTGCTCCCATAAGTACTATTGAATATGATAAAAGGTCTTTTTCTGAAAACTGAGAACCTTTATCATATTTAGGTTTATTAAATATAGTATTTCCTAAAATAATTCCTAAAATTATTGAAAAACTCGCTCCGCCAATAGAAGGAAAAAAACTACCTAATATTTTTCCGAGTATTGCTATAATTATGCATATTAAAAGTCCTGGGATAATATCTATTATTTTTTCTTTCATTAACAATCACCTCTAAATCACTGTTTTTTCAACAGCTTTCTTTTGCTCGAGTTAATTATAATAAATTTGAGATTGAAAATGAAATACTTATTATAATATGATATTAATAGGCTTTTACTTATATATTATTTTAATGAATAACTTATAAAATTCTTCATATTTTTACTTAGGAATTTATCACGATGATGTATAAGTCTTAAATCTCTCTTTATTTTTCCTTCTTTTAACCTATACCCTTTTAAACATCCACTTTTGATTTTTTCGTCTACACTTCTAGAAGATAAACAACTAACTCCTAAGTTAGCTTCCACACTTTTTTTAATTGCTTCAGTATTACCAAGTTCCATAAAAATCCTATAATCTATCTTATTGTTTTTTAAATATGATTCTATTATTTCTCTTGTGCCACTTCCTTGTTCTCTCATTATAAGTTTTTCTTTTATTATATCTTTTTTACTTAACATTTCTTTTTTAGTCCAAGGATGATTTAAACTAGATATAAATATAAGTTCATCTTCCCATATTTTCGATTGAACTATTTCATCTAAATTAGTTGTTCCTTCAATATAAGCAAAATCAACTTTATTTTCTAATATCATTTTTTCTATATTGGAAGTATTATCTATTGCTAGAGAAATTTCTATTCCACTATGCTCTTTAAGAAATCCTTTTATTATATCCGGTAATATGTATATTCCAATAGTTGTACTAGCACCTATTTTTATCTTACCCTTTTCGTTTGTATTTATGTCATTAATAGTTCTTATAGATTCATCATATAAATTAAGTATTCTTCTTGTATAGTTTAAATAAATTTCTCCCTCATGTGTTAAATATAGCTTTTTACCTATTCTATCAAATAATTTAACTTCTAACTCATCTTCTATCTCATGTATAGCCTGACTTATTGAAGGTTGACTTATATATAATTTTTTAGCTACATTAGTCATATTTAATTCAGTTGCTGTTTCATAAAATATCTTTAATTTTCTAAAATTCATCACTGTCACCCCATTTAAATTGATATTCTTTTTATTATTATAACCTTATATTATAAAAAATAGAGATAGACTTCAACAAGTCTATCTCTATACTATAACTTCAAATATTTCTTTTTTATCTATACTATATTTTTCATTTATATATTCCTTATTTTTATTAAAATTAAATATTAAAAGATATCCTTTATCTAAACCTTCTATATCTAAATAATTTTTAAGCTGTTTTAATCCCTTTTGATGTGCTATGTCTCCATGCCATATTTTTGTTTCTATAACATATTTATTATGATTATATTGAATTACTATATCTAGCCTTCTCTCTTCTGATATCTGTACTTCCTTATAGTCAAAACCCACACCATTTATTATTGGTTTTATAAATGATAAAAATAGTAAAACTCCTTGTCTTTCTAAAAATTCAGTATCTCTTGTGCTATAATTTTCTTTCATAAACTGTTGAAATCTTAAAAGTATTTTTTCCATGTGAAGTCCATTATTTTCAGTTATAAAGTTATCTTTAAAATTGTACTTAGACATTATCTTACTATCAGTTTTAGATACTAAATAATTATAAATCCTTTCTCTTATTATCTTATTTGATACAATAGTATTATTATTTTCATCCTTACTTAAATATCCAAACATAACCCCTAAATTTATAATTGGGTTGTCTATATTAAAAATAGATGTTACATTTAAAATAAGTAAATTATACAGGTATTCATATAGATTATTGTTATTTTCCATATTCTTTATTAAGTCATCAAACAATGTATTATTTTCTTGTAATAATATTTTTATAGCTTTTTGAATATGAATTTTATTCCAGGTAGTATCTCTATTTATTAATATATTTTCATCAATTATTTGACAGATTCTACTTACTAAAAATGGATATCCACTTGTGAATTTATATATTTCCTTACTTAAATTTTCTATATGAAAATTTAGCTTATTTTCATCTGAATATTCACTTAACATAGTTCCTATTTCATATTCATTAAAGCTCATATCCACATCAAATTTTACTGCAATATTCCAAGGTGAATTATACTTTATATCTGTAGCATCTCTAAATTTTATTTTAAGATTCTTAATATCATGAACTCCAGCTAATATTACAGATTTAAATGTATTACTATCTCCTTTAGCTCTTGATAAGTATAATGATCGAAGCATTCCTAAAAAATCTAAAAATAACTTATTATTTGAAGCTTTATCCACCTCATCAATAATTAATATAATATCTGTATCATTTGTAATTTCCTTTATAATATTAATTAAATCTAAAAATTCAAAAACTATAGGTAAGTCCAATTCAAGAGAAGAATTTATATGATTTATAAAATATCTACAAAAACTTTGCTCTGATTCAAATACATTTCCTAATCCTTCAAAATCTAAACTAACAACCTTATATCTAGTTTTTAATATTTTTTCAAGTCTACTAAGTATTGTTGTTTTTCCATACTGTCTAGGTCTATTGATTACAAAATAAGAATCATTTTGAATTAATTTAATAATATTCTTAATTTTATTATCTACATTAACCATATAATGCTTGGTTTCTATACATAATCCTGCTGTATTAAAATTTTTTTTATCAGACTCATATTCATCAAAAAATTCTAAATATTCTTCCATATACTTACCTCCTATCTTAATTAAATATTGAATTTATAATATTATTATAACATTACAATTTAATTACTGCTCTTATTTTTTTATTTACTCTTATACTAATAAAATACTTTCATTATCACTCTAAAACACAACATCAACTACTTATTTTTATTTATTTAAACCACAAAATTTTTAATAAGCTCATCAATTTTTAATGCTATATTAGCTTGTTCTTCTGCTGCCATTAAAACTTGTTTCATTGCAAGTGATGTATCATTTATACTATTTTTAATATTATCAATATTTTTAGCTGATTTATCACTATCTATTCCTATGTTATATATAGACTTGCCTACTTCTCCCATATTTGAATCTACTTCTTTTGATAATATTGCTAATTCATTTGACATATCACTCATGAAATTACCATCCTCAATATATTTACTACTTATTTCTGAATAGTCATTTAAATTCTTATTTATATCTTTTCCTATAAAACTCAATATATCATTGCTACTTTCTAATAAATTATTAACTGATAATTCAACTTTATTTATAGTATTTTTAATCGTACTTACTGCATTTGATGATTCTTCAGCTAATCTTTTTACTTCATTTGCAACAACACTAAATCCTTTTCCAGCTTCTCCTGCTCTTGCAGCTTCAATTGAAGCATTTAATGCTAAAAGATTAGTTTGCTCTGAAATATTATCTATTATATCAGCCATTTTTTTAATTTCATTTACTACTTTTACATCTTCAATTGCACTTAAAATTTCTGCTTTTTTATTTGAATATATATCGGATATATTATTTAGTGCTTTTTCACTATCTTTTTTTATTGTAATTGCTTTACTTTTAATCTTATTTGAATTAATATTACCATCTTCTGCTTTATGATATAATTTTTCCATATTATTATTAACATTGCTAATAGAATTATTTATTTCACTATAAGTTTTACCAGTTTGTTTCATTGAATTATTTATATCCTCTGTAGATGTATTTACCAATTCTACTTTTGAATTTACTTCTTGTACAGTAGCAGATAATTCTTCACTTAATGAACTTAAATCATATGATTCTCTAATTATTAATGATATCAAAGCTCTAATATTTTCTTGAGATCTATTTAATAATTTTCCAGTTCTTCCAAATTCATCTTCACTATTTAAATCTATATTTTCTGAAATATCATACTTAGACATTCTCTCTGCTAAATTTTCTATTTTCTTTAAAGGATTTATTATAAGTCTGCCTATTAGAAATATTAATATAAATGAAGTAGCTAATCCTATTAAAGCTATTATTATAGTCATTATTGAAACTGATTTAAATATTTTATTATTTTCTACATCACATTTTTCAGCATTACTTTCAGATAAATTAATGAGTGTTTTTAATAAATCATAAACGTTATTTTTCATTCTAAGCATATCTTTATTATATATTTCATTTGCTTCATTTATTTTTCCAGAATCTATTAAATTTAATATATCTAAAGAATACTTTTCCAGATTATTTATGTCATCTTTTAATTGTACAAATTTATTTATTTCAATTTCTGAAGTATTTATATTTTCGTAATTTTCTAGAAATGTATTTGTTTGTTGTAATAATATTTTAATTTTATTAGAATATTTATAACTCTCATTAGTGTCAGAACTCATAAATATATTCATAAAATATGAATCAAGTTCTTTTATATTTGAATTAATATTATCTATAGTTTGTATAACTTTAAAATTTATATTGTAGATTCTACTAGAGTTTCTACTCACAGTATCTATGCTTTTAATAGAGATTAATGCTATTAAAAATATTAATAAAGATAATATTATATATGAAGCTCTTAATTTAACTTTCACACTTAAACTTTTTAAAAACCCAATATTCTTTTTATAATTCTCTTTTTTACTCTTTGTATAAAATATATTTTTCCTCATGTAATATTCCCTTCTAATTATTTAAGTATAATTTATCAAATTTTAAATAATATAATAATTAGAACCGTTTCCAATTATTATATTATCATTGTAATTCCACTTTTTCAATTAATATTTTTTAATATTTTCTAAATTGTGAATTTTATCTTAATTATTCAATTTATTTATAATAAAATAAATTTTTCCCTTGTATAATACTTGAAAATTAAAATATGTGATGATATACTTAATTCAAGAAAACGATTTATATTGTTTTTTGTACAAGCTTATATCGTTTTTAGGAATCGTTTCCGATATATTTTATTAATATTTTTATTTTTCTAATCACAGTAAACGAATTCAAATGTTAAATATAAATTAAAGGTAAAAAAGATAGGCATATATTTAATATTATTCGTATATAATTTATTAACATGTATTTCGGAATCGTTTCCATATATGGTTATATAGTCAACTATTTTATAGGAGGGGTACAAAATGAAATTAAGAATGAAAAAAACATTATCAACAGTATTAGCAGCTTCACTTCTATTAGGTACAGTAGCTGGTTGTTCATCATCTAATGCTGGAAATAGTGCTAAAAAGGATGGAAAAGGAAAAACAGTTAGAGTGTTTCAATTAAAAGTTGAAATCAATGATCAATTAAAAGAACTTGCTAAAAAATATGAAGATGAAACAGGTGTTAAGGTAGATATAACTTCTGTTGGTGGTGGTGCTGATTATGGTGCTGCACTAAAAGCTGAATTCCAAAAAGGTACTGAACCTGATATATTCATGATTCAAGGTGCTGGAGATTACGGTGTATGGCAACATAAAATTGATGAATTAACTACTGAACCTTGGGTAAAAGATGCAGTTCATGGTACATTAGATACAGTTACAGTTGATGGTAAGGTTTATGGTATGCCTGCTGCAACTGAAGGTTATGGATTAATGTATAATAAAGATATCTTAGATAAAGCTGAAATAGATCCTGCTTCTATAGATACTTTTGATAAATTAAAAGCTACATTTGAAAAATTAGATTCTATGAAAGCTGAATTAGGAATAGACAATGTAGTATCTTATACAACTAAAGAAACTTGGGTTACTGGTAACCATACTTTCAATATTCCTTTAGCAGTACAAGATAATCCTACTCAATTTGTTAAAGATTATATTGATGGAAAAGCTGACTTTGTTAATAATCAATATTTTAAAGATTGGATGAACTTAGTTGAATTACTTGTTAAATATGGCGGGGGTGCTACTCTAGATACAATAGATTATACTACTCAAGTTGGTAACTTTGGAGCATCACACAAAACTGCTTTCTTACATCAAGGTAACTGGACTAGTAAAGATTTAGCTGGCTTAGACGCAAACTTTCCTAAAGGTTTTATTCCATTAGCAATTAACAATGATCCAAAAATAAGTGGAAGTATTCCTGTTGGAGTACCTATGTACTGGGTTGTTAATAAAGATTCAGCTGTTAATAAAGAAGCTAAAGATTTCTTAAATTGGATGGTAACTAGTGAAGCTGGACAAAATTCTCTAGTAAAAGATATGAAGATGATTCCTGCATTCACAAACTTCACAGTTGAACCTGAAGATGAATTAGCTAAATCTATAGTTGAATTCAACAAAGCTGGTAAGACTATTCCTTGGGCATTCACAAATCTTCCTGATGGATTCACAATGAATAATATTGGACCTGTATTCTCTAAATTTGCCAGAGGAGAAATTGATAAAAATCAAATGCTTCAACAATTACAAGATGCTACTAAATAATGTTTTTTAAATTTAGCTCTGTTTTAGCAGAGTGTTGATATATGCATAAGCAAAGTGAACTTAGTAATTGAACTTATTGCATATATTAACACACATTTAAAACAGAGCTAAAAATTAACTTCATAAGGAGATTACTTTACCTTATGGATGTTTATCATTACATATAGCATTAATTACACATAAGTTGTATTTGTATATATAGTGATTTTTATTACAAAGGAGTGAAAATATGAAAAAGAATAGTAAAGAACAAAGAGACTTTTGGCTTTTTATAGGTCCATGTTTGTTCTCTCTTATCATGGTAGTAATAATCCCTTTCTTTATGGGTATTTATTACACATTTACAGACTGGAATGGTGCTAATCCAAAATATGGTTTCGTTGGATTTGAAAATTATTTAAGTATTTGGAAAGATACTCAATTTCTTTATTCATTTAAAATAACAATTCTATATACTATTGCAAGCGTAATTACTATTAATTTAATTGGGTTTGGACTAGCATATATAGTTACTAGAAATTTAAAAACTAAGAATATTTTAAGAACTGGTTTCTTCATGCCAAACTTAATAGGTGGATTAATTTTAGGATTTATATGGCAATTTTTATTCAACTCTGTATTTACTTCAATTGGCCAAAACATAGGTTCATCATTTTTAGGAACTTCACTATTACAAAATCCTGGTACAGCAATGTTTGCAATGTTAATAGTTGCTTCATGGCAATATGCTGGATATATAATGGTTATTTATGTTGCTTCCCTTGAAAATGTACCTACTGATTTATTAGAGGCTAGTCATATTGATGGAGCTAATGGCTTGCAAACCTTCAAACATATTACAATTCCTATGGTAAGACCTGCAATTACAGTATGTTTATTCTTAACATTAGCTAATTCATTTAAAATGTTTGATTTAAATTTCTCTTTAACATCTGCAAAGACAACTGAAATGTTATCTTTAAATATATATAGGGAAGCTTTTTTAGTAAACAACATGGGCGTAGGACAAGCAAAGGCTATTATTTTCTTTATATTTGTAACTGCTGTCTCATTAACACAAGTGTACTTTAATAAAAAGAAGGAGGTAGAAGCATAATGAAAACAAATGTTGTAGAAAACACTAGTAGTTCACCTAAAAAAGCCAAAAAATTATCAACATTAAATGGATATAGCCGTAAATTAGGCGTATTAGAAATACTAACATGGATTGCATTAATAATTTATCTAACTCCTTTTTACTTAATGTTTATAAACTCTTTTAAAACTAGAAGAGAAATCTTTGTAAATACAACTGGTTTACCATCTACATGGAACTTTATCAATTACTTAGACGCTATTGATAGAATGCATATGACTAGTGCTTTCATCAACTCTATCATAATAACTGTTATAAGTGTTGCTTTAATAATTTTATTTTCTTCAATGGCATCTTGGGTTTTAGTTCGTAATGAATCTAAGGCCAGTAAAATTATATTTTACTTATTTGTTGCTGCTATGGTAGTTCCTTTCCAAGCTGTAATGTTACCACTTGTTAAATGGATGGGCATTTTAGGCATCGATTCCATTAATTTTAGCATGTTAGGTACACATTATGGATTAATCTTTATGTATATTGGATTTGGATCAAGTATGAGCATATTCTTGTACCACGGTGTAATAAAAGGAATTCCTAAAGAAATTGAAGAGGCTGCTATCATAGATGGTTGTAGTAAATGGAAAGTTTTCACTAAAGTAATTCTTCCACTTTTAAAACCTACTACTGTAACTGTAGCTGTATTAAATGGAATATGGGTATGGAACGACTTCTTGCTACCATTCTTAACTGTCAATGGTAAGATAAACACTATTCCACTTGCTATGAATAATTTCTTTGGTGCTTTCTCAAAACAATGGGAACTTGCAATGGCTGCTTTAATATTAGCTATTATCCCAATAATTATCTTTTACTTCTTTGTACAAAGACAAATTATTCAAGGAATCGTTCAAGGCTCTATCAAATAAAATTATGTGTATAAAAAAAGGGCGTTATGCCCTTTTTTTAGTTGAGAGTTGAGAATTTACAGGTTGAAAGTCCTAAATATCTTCTTTAAAAATTATATTTTAAAATTCCAATAAAAATTTTTTTTATTTACTCTCCACTTTCCACTCTCAATTCTCACCTTTATTATTAGTATAAGATAATATTGTACTTAAAAATATACCTATACATATTACACTCGTTATAGCTATAACCACAGCCATAAGTTTAGCTTCTACTGTAACTGGCACTATATCCCCATAACCGATTGTAGTAAATGTCATTATTGTATAATAAAATAGATCAATATTACCACTTACATTTGTATAAGAATCTGGTGAAATACTATTTATAAAGCAAACACCTAAAAATAAATTTATTATTATAAGTATAATTATTAATATAGCTGACACTAGTATACTATTAAAACTATTTTCTTCCTTTATTTTAAGAGTTGCTGGATTTCTTATAACATTAACAAGTACCTTTAAATTTAATATGTAGCATATGACAACTCCTAACAATCCTATTATGTAATTCTTTTTAAATTCATCAGGTAACAATATTAATATAGTAAAATATGAACTTAATATAAAATAAGATAAAAGCAAGTCTATCTTAGTAGTTTTGTCTTCAACTCTATGAAATATAGCATGTATTCTACTTATAATTAATAATACATATCCAACAGAATAATGTATTACAGTTATTATTCCTAATATAAGTACCAATTTAACTAATAAATCCAATCTATGTGCTAAAAATAAGTCAAAATTTTTAATTATACCTACTGATACTGTTATACTTATAAAAAATTCTGCCCCTATTAACATAATAATTTGACCATTTCTAAGTAATAAAGATTTTTCTTTAAATAAATTTCTGTACGTTCTATTGGTCTCCTTTAATACTTTTTTGATTTTTTTATATATACTAACATTTCTATTAAGATTTCTTAAAAATATAATAATTATTGCTATTATTGTAGTTAGTATCATAAAGATTCTACCCATCATTAAACTCTCCTACTCTATCTTCTTTTCATATTTCTAATTATATTTTTTCATCTTTATCAACTCTATATGATTCTATAATTTTTTGTAGAGTTTTATTATAAGTAAAATCATCTAATTCATTACTCTTTAAATATTTCATAGTTTTTTCAGGATATTTAATATAACATATTGAAATAGCCCAAGCTTCAAATATTTTTTCTTTTATATACTGTTTATCCATAATATATAAATTTCCTTTCTAAATTTTTTCCTTAATTATCTACATTATATTATACAGGAAAATATTCCTTTATTTTAGACTGTATTTTTGTTAAATGCTTATATACATTGATAATGTCAACATATTCATTTAAATTGACAACATATTATATTTTATTCCATTTTTTACATCATTTTAATTTAGAGGTATAATATTTATATATTATTTAAATATTAATTTTAGTTATTGAAAGGATAATAATTTATGAAAAGACTATTTACAATTCTTCTATCTACCTTAATGTTATTTTTAATAGGATGTAGCTCCAGTACTCCTACTTTAAGTAATACTGAAAATTTAAAACCATTAAGTACTGAAGAAAAATTAGAGGATTTTGAATATATGTATAAAATTCTAGAAGAAAACTATCCTTATTTTGAAGTTAACAAAAGAATGAATAATTTAGATTGGTTATCCAAAAGGGATGATTATATTTCTATGATAAAAAATACTACTGGTGATATAGACTTTTTTAATACATTAGAAAAAGTTTTATCTGATCTTAACAATGGACATACTGATATGATTTCTAAAGAAAGATTTTCTCGTCTTAAAGCTTTATATGAGCAAGATCGCAAATCTAATAAAGCATGGGTAAAAAAATTAAATGAACATAAAGCGCTTCAAAGATATGCCTTTAATTCAAATGATAAAAATTCTGATTTATCTTCATCTAATAAAGATAAGATAACAAAAGATAATATAAATACTAAAATATTTGAAGAAGGTAAAGCTGCTTATCTGTCTATAAAATCACTTAATAGTTTTAATATAGAAAATGATTTTAAAATTATACTTCCATTTTTAAAAGAAATAAAAGACTATAAAGGATTAATTATAGATATAAGAGGTAATGGTGGTGGAGATACACGTTATTGGACTGACAATCTTGTCCCTGCTTTAATAAATGAGCCTTTGAGTAGTTCAAATTACACAGTTTACAGAGGCGGAAATTTAACTGAGGAATTTGTTCAATGTAGATGGAATGGTGGCTATAAAAATTTTAATTCTATTTCTGATATAGATAAAGAAAAACTAACAAATCTTCCTAAAGAATTAAAAGAAGATTTTAAATATTACTCTGCTGACACTATAAATATTTCACCAAAAAACCCTATTGATTTTAAAGGTAAAATATATTTACTAGTAGATAA
Organism: Clostridium sp. ZBS15; assembly: GCF_023845705.1. NCBI lineage: Bacteria > Bacillati > Bacillota > Clostridia > Eubacteriales > Clostridiaceae > Clostridium > Clostridium sp. ZBS15. Next base: position 73,787 of record NZ_JAMQHY010000014.1, on the reverse strand, counting down.
ATATGTTTTTTCTTCATCAGAAGCATTTGCAAGCTTTGCAAAAAATACTAAGTTTGCTACATTAATAGGTGAAAAAACTGGTGGAGATGGCATTGGTTCTGACCCTGCAATAGCAGTTCTTCCTAATAGTGGTTATATCTTTAGGTTTCCTAAAGAAATGGGATTAGCTGCTGATGGCAGTTGCAATTTTGAATGTAGAACAGATCCAGACATAATCATTGATGCTACAAAAACTTTAGATTTAAAAGATGATAACTCGATTCAAAAAGCTATAGAACTTATAAATTAATTAAAACCTCATAAATAGTTATTGTGATTAAAACTATTTATGAGGTTATATTATTTATTTGATATTATATTAAAATTTTCATCAATTGCTTCTGCAATTGCCTTTGCAACTTTCTTTTGATAATATGAATCTGCACATCTCTCTGCTTCTTCAGTATTGGTTATAAATCCAACTTCAACTAAGACTGCTGGCATATTAGTATTTCTAAGTACAAATAATGTACGTTCAGAATCACTCTTAGCTCCACGATTTTTAGTATCTATGACTTTTACAATACTATCATTTATAACTTTAGCCATTTTTTTGCTTTTTTCAAGTCTATTATAATCTAAATTCCCACCATACTTATCATCTTTAGGTGCAGTGCTATAATAAGTCTCAACCCCTTTAGCAGTTTCTACTGCTGAATTATGATGGATGCTTATAAAGAAATCGGCATTTTCATCATTAGCAGTATCTGTTTTATGAGAAAGACTTGCTGTTAAAGATCCATAAGATGGTCTTTCTTTAGCTTTTCTTGTCATTATTACATTAAATCCTCTATCTTCTAATTCACTTTTAAGTTTAGATGCAACTTGTATATTTAAATCTGTTTCACTATAGGTTGTTCCATCGATTTTATTTTCAGATCCATAATCTTTTCCATAATCATGACCTGCATCTATAACTATTGTTTTCTCTTCTGAATTTTTATCATTATCCTTCTTCATATCTTTGTCTTTATTTTTATCATTATACTTATTTGATTCTTTATCAGAAGATAAACCCAATCTCTTACCATCTAAACCAATAACATATCCACCTATCACACTATCTACTATCATTTTTCCTGTATTTCCATCTAAATAATAATTATCTCCATTGCTTAAAATCCAACCTTTTGCTACTGATCCATCATCATTTAAGAAATACCAATTGTTATCAACATTAATCCAGCCTTTTGCCATGGCTCCAGTGTCATATAAATAATAACTTGTTCCATTAATATTTAACCAACCTATTTGCATATCTCCACTTAAACTGAAGTAATACCAATAATTATTGACTTTTTCCCAACCAACTTTCATTGAACCACTATTATCAAAATAATATATTTTATTGTTTATCTTATTAAGTCCATTCACCATAGCCCCACTATCTTTTAAATAGTACCATGTACCATTAATGTTAAGCCATCCTTTTGCCATAGCTCCTGAGCTTTTTAAGTAATACCAAGTGTTATTTAAGTTTATCCAACCATTTTTCATATATCCATTTTGATCTAAATAATACCAATTTCCATCTGGATTTATCCATCCATTAGCCTTTGTATTATCTGATTTATAATATAACCAATATCCATTTGCATATTTCCAACCAATATTAGATGAAATATTAACATTATCACTATTTTGATTATTAGTAACTTCATTTATATTGGGTAAACTAGGCTTATTCTCTGGAATTGCTGGATTAGGTAATACATTTGATGAATTACCTTTATCATCACTATCTTCTACTTTCGCTCCAGAATATCTTAATAAATCATTATAAAGAGCATTTACTTCTTTACCATATGTAGAACTTGGAGCCCAAACACCACTTAATTCTTTAACTGTTTTTGCTTTTCCTTTTATAGTTCTAAAATTTCTTGGATCATAGCTGTCACTTTTAGGATATCCCTTGGCACCTGCATATAATGCTAAGTGATCCATGTGAGCTTGTACTCCTTCATCCCAATTATCAAATTTTTCATGGGCATTTTTATCATTGTCATCTCCACCTGCTGCTGTCTTAAGCCCACACGGATTATTATAACTTTCATCTAAAACACCAGTAAAATTACCATATCCAGTTTCTTTAGCTGATTGTACATATGCTATTGCTGGATTTACATCACCACAATCCTCTGCATATTCCCAATACAAATCTGCTAAACCAATAAAGGTCTTAGTTGCACCTTTAGATTTAGCCCAATTTTTAGCTTCTTTTACTGTTACATCATTATCTGATATTATTTTATTATCATTACTTGCAGCTTGTACATTCATTGTTGGAATACCAATAAACATTATTGCAACAGCAAATATAACAATAGTAAGTTTCTTCTTAATATTCAATATTATTCATCCCCTTTTATGTTATATTTTAACACTAAATACATGTTTTAACTACATAATATTCCCTTGTAATATATTAATTTTTTATTAAGACTACGTTTTAAATATGCGTGGATATATGCAATAGATTAAGTGGTATTGTAATTTGGCTTTAAGAATTCTTAATTTGAAATTTATTTACTTATACAAAAAATTCACAAAAAAAAGACCATAAATATTTAATTTATAGTCCTAAATTTCATAATAAAATTTTATTTTACTTATATATTTCAAAATTATTTTGGATAATATTTGAAAAATTTGGTATTATAATTTTTAAGTATAAAATTTTCTAACAAATAATTTTCTGATGCATTTTTTAGTATGAATTCACATCCATAATAATATAAATTATCCTTTTCATATTTTCTTTTAGTAATAGTTTCTATATATATTTTTTTATCTTCTATAGGTAATTCAATGAAAAAGTTAATATCTTCTGGAATGTCTAAAACACACTCTAATAGTATTCCTCTAATACTTAAATTTTTACTTGTCATAAAAATAGGTTTAGATAGCTGCATTACGTTTTCACATATGTTACGTATCTTAGCTACTTTTAAAGGTATATTTACAATAATTCTATTGTTATTTCTTCTTTCTTTATCTAGTAAAAACTTTATATTTTTAACCACTATAGTATTTTTTAATATATTATTTATGATACCATTGTATATGGAGATACCTTGATTATTATTAAAAATATTTATAAAAACTTCTTCCCCAACTTTTAACTTCGTTTTTTCATTAGCACATATAATTAAAGTATCTTTCTGGAATTTTTGAACTATTCCCATAGTTATTATTTTTTCATCAATAGAAGTTAATTTTGCTAAAGAATATTCAATACTATTTTTTATTACCAAACTTATTAAACTCCTTCTAATATATATAGTTAATATTATAAATATAATTTTCTATATAATATTAATATTTCCATATATATACTCGTGCTAAAATTTGCTAATATTAATAGTAAATTTTATAAATTATAAAATTTATAAAAATATAACATTAAAATATCAAATATATATTAAATAAGCCATTTAAAAATAATATTATTAAAAATTTTTCACATTAAACTTAAATGTCTCTTTACTTTTCACTCCATATTCTAACATTATATTTTTTCAATTTTAGATATATTTTTCCCTTTGTATACATTGATTATAATTCCAACTATAAACATGTTTATAATAGTACTTGTTCCTCCATAACTTATAAAAGGTAGTGGCATAGGTGAATGCACACTTATAGTAATTCCAAAAGTCATTAATACATTGCAAATAAATTGAATTGTTATTATGGATACAACTCCTAAAACTAAAGATTTAGCATAAGTATTTTTTACACATACTGCTACTTTAATCATTCTTATTATTAATACTCCAATTAAAGTAATAATTACAATTCCAACTATCCAACCAAAATTATATATTATATATGAAAGAATATAATCAATATAAAACTCTGGAATAATATTTTTATCAAAGTTAGTAGCTCTTCCAATTAATACTGACGAATCTCTAATTATTTTAAGTTGATTATAAATATATCCATATCCATTAATATTATTACTTCTATCAATGAAATTTGAAATAGTATCAAAACCTATTTTGCTTAAAATCATAATTAATGTTTCAATACTAATAAATAATCCTAATATCTTTTTGCTTGATTTTGATAAATATACTAATATAATCAATGAAATTCCATAAATAATAAAACTAAATAGTGAATTTGTTCTAACAAGTAATATCAATGGTAATAAGCCTAAAAATAAAGCTATTATAATTTTTCTTTTATTAGTCCAATCATACTTATCATATATTCCTGCTAAAGCAATTACTATTATTATTGGTGCAAAATATCCAATATTTATAGTTAATCCACCTATTGGTAACCATTGTCTTACTCCATTAAAACCTTGAATTCCTGAAAATACAGTATAAGCTAAAGAGAATAAACCAATAGCATAAATATATTTTGAATACTTTTTAATTTTCCTATAATCAATGAAGCATGACATTATAAATACAAATATGGCTAGTATGCTAAATATAATATTATTCTTTGATATATGATTATTTTCAAGTTCTACATTCCACTCAAAAAACCTTATTATTACAGCACTAAATAATACCAATCCAATACTTAACGCTATTATGCTCCATTCTGGCTTAGACTTATGTAGCATATTAAGTTCACTTCCTACATGTTTAGAAGAGCCCATTTCGTTAATTGCTTTCTTTAAAGCCTTCTCTTTTTTTTCTCCTGATTTTATATATTCATTTGTCTTTTCCTCTAAATGTGCACTTAGTTCATCTCTTATTTCATTATGCATTCTTTTATTCTTTACTTGTGAACACACATCATTAATATATTTTTTTATATCATCACTATCTTTTATATTCATCTTTCTATCACCTCACCAGATTATAATTCATTTTTAACTTATTAAACATTAACACTTTAAGTACTTTTTATTATTTAAGTATCTTATTTTAAAATATACTTATGTTATCTTTTGTAATTTTGCCATATTTTCTAACATTTTAATGTTTTTAGTATCATCAGCCCTAAGTTTTAAATATTCTCTTCCTTTTCTAGTTAATCTATAATATTTTTTATCTATATTATCACTTTCACGAATCCAGTATGATTCTAATAAAGCATTTCTTTCTAAGTAATGTAAAATTGGATATATTTCGCCTTCTTTCATTAGAAATGTGTCCTTAGACTTAATTCCTAATTCTTTAATTATTGCATATCCATACATATCCTTTCTTTGAATTAATTCTAGTATTAATATTTCTAAATCAATTTTTTTATTTTCTATTTTTTCCTCTTCTCTCACTACATTTAAAATATTCTGTAATATCTCTTCTTTAGATTCTAATCCTTTGTGAATTGCTTTTTTAACTATATCCTCTTTATTCAAAATACACCCTCCTATATTTCAAATTCTTCATTTATTTTATTCATTGTTCGATACAGTCTATTTTTAACAGTGGACTCGCTTACATTAAGGCTCTTACTTATATCTTTTATTTTCAAATCACTTTGAAAATATAAAACAAATATCTTAAAAGTAAGCATATCCTTTTTCTTTATATACCCCCATATTTCCTCACATAATGCTTCTTCTTCATAGTTATATTCAATATTTAAATTCTCCTGAATGTTTTTAAATTGTTTCTCATCATTTAGTGAAAATATTGGAATATGATTTTGAAACATTTTTAATAATCCATAATGCTTATATACTTCATTTCTTGCAATTCTTATTAAATACTTTTTATATTCTTTTATTTCTCTTTTATTTTTTAAAGCTTTATAAAAATTCAAATATATATTTTGCATTATATCTGCTATATCATCACTACTTCTACATTTTGATACTACATATCTTAATACATCATCATAAGTATTGTTGTATATGTCAGTAATTAATTTTTCAATATTTGTTTCTTGCACATTTCACACTCCTTACACTAATAATGATACCTATATATTAAATTTTGTTTCAATAAAAATAATTTTTTTATAATTTATAATAAAATTATTATATAAATTTAAAAAGCTGGATAAGGCAGTAAGCGATTGCTTACCATCTTATCCAGCATATAATTCTAAAAATTACTTTCACTAAACTCTTTTAAAATAGAATATAATGAAACAGGATTATCATTAGTTTGGTTATTAAGTTTTTCCTGCCAATCTTCTACATTAATAGCATCCATAAGTAAGCATAATAATGCACCTGTTTCATAAGGCATACGGTCAGCAAGAAAACTTTTTTCAATGTAACCTTCATCAAATTTAGTCATAACTTCTGAGATTGAAACATTTTTAACATTATCAAAATACATAACACCATAATCATATCCAACAGCCTCTGATGCCTTAATTCCTACATAAGCTGCTGTACCTTCTGCTGTCTCCATAGACAACTCTGCATCCAAATATTGTTTATTTCTTTTAATTCGCTGATCCATTACATCAATATATTCTTTAGTATAGTTAATTAACATATCTCTAACAAAGTCTCCTGAAAGTAAAGCTTCTTGAATTTTAGCTAGTACATCATACTCCTTACGAATTAACTCTATGTCTTTTGTACTCAATAAATCCGTTGAAAAACGACTCCCACCATTCCAATTTTCCTGCATATAATAATGGAATGCCTCATGACTTAAAAATGTTATGTAATGTGATGAAGTAAATTCCTGCTTAATAGAGCTTGAATCTAAATATTTTGTATAAAATATTTCATTCCCAAATACTTTATATTTTTTACCAACAGTGTTGAAGTTACCATCAAATATAAATTGAATCATTTGCGGTGCAAAGCAAGATACACGGTAAACCTTAATAGCTGAGTCAGCTGGCATATTAATTTTTTTAGCAAATATTCCACTTACATCATTCTTTGGATTAATCAGAAAAGCTTTTCCTGAAGCTTTATCAATTGCCATTATGGTTCTCTTTTCTAAATCAAAGTCCTTCCATATTTGTGATTTAGAATTTGCCTTGCAATATTTATCAACTTCATCTAAAATCTGTTGCTCTGACCCCTTTAGTTTATCATAACTAGCATTAAAATGGTTTGTACTTATAACCCCCACTATCCCTATAATAATTATACAAATGATACATATAAGTGACACTTTCACTTTTTTATTTTTGAATTTCATATAATTGCCCCTATTTTAATGAATCTATATCTTCTGGATATTTCAAAGCCCTATCTTTTTTTATCTAACTATATATCTCTCTATCTTCTACTATTACGTGTTTAGTTATCATCAAAAATCTCCCTTCCAAATTGGAATTTATCTATTGCATTTCCTTGCACGAACAATTATTACATCTGGTTTTTCTTTAACTCCAAAGCTTTCTTCATAAAAACCATCAATTACAAAACCACTTTGAAAACATAGATTAAATATGTCTTGTAATGAACGATGATAATAACATTGTAATACTGGCTGACCTGAAATAGCCTCACCAGTATAACTATTATCAGACAAATATTTCTCTGTTAGAGTCACAAAACAAGGATGTTGTGTGGAAAATACGAATATACCATCTTCTTTAAGAAGGCAATTTACACATTGAAATAAAGTAGATATATCTGAAATATCCATAATAGCCATATTAGATACCACTTTACTATATGGTTTATCCTTTTTAAGCGAGAGAAGTTCATCTCTATTTGTTGCATCTATAACATGAAACTCAATTTTATTATTGTACTTATACTGTCTTTTCTCTGCCAATGTTATCATTTTTGAGCTGTAATCAAAAGCAACAACATCTGCTCCTTTTTCTGCAATATAGGCAGAGTAATTTCCATTTCCACAGGCAATATCAAGTATAAAATCATTTTCTTTAATATCAAGCAATTCACTTACTCTTGGTTTTACAACTTCTCTATGAAATTGATTTGACTCATCACCCATGCAGTTATCCCAAAACTGGGCATTAAATTCCCAAGCCTTTAAACTGTCTTCAACTGAATGTTCACTCACAAACGGTTCCCCCCATTCAAATTACTATTTAACTAACTTATGAATTACTATTTATTTACTGGTGGATTATTTTTATTAGCACTATTAACATTTATAGTGTTACTTATAGATAAAATATCAAAAAAATAGTAGCCCAGACTCGCAATTGGAAGCTACTATTTTTACAAACTAAAAATTTAGTCATACCAGTTGCATAAGCAACTAGAATTATATCTAGTAGAGTGTTCCAACACTCTACTTTTTTATTATCTGTATTTTTTATTTATATTATATCAAATTTTTATAAAAAATAAACATAAAATTTTAAAAAGCTAAACTGATCTACAACTTGGAATTTATAAGCTTAAATTTATACTTATCTTAAATAAAAAAATCTTTTACTACTTCTTTTCGTTCTTATAGTAATGACGTTTTCTTAATACCTTGAATTGCACCTTCTAGCGCTAGCAATCTATGAATACATGCTGAAACATCATTTTTTTGTATTTTTAGCCAAGCTTGCTCTGCTCCAATATTTTTTAATTCATCATATGTAAATATCCCCACTTTATTTAATTGACTTTCAACTTCTTTACCGATATTAGGTAGTTTTGATAATTCTCCCATAAAAATCTCTCCTTCAAATTACCATTTTTACTATTTGTTTTATGTATTTTATTGATAAAATATATAATTATTTTAATAAACCTTATCATTACTTATAAATTAAATTTCTACACAAAAAATAAGATAGACTTTTTAGCCTATCTCTAATTTTAGATTTCTTCAATTTTACATTCATGTTCTTTATTCTTAGAATCATAACATATAGCTACTGCCAACACTTTTTTTCTCTTATTTTCATTTCTAAACTTTTCTATATATTCTTTTTGTTTAATTTGATTTATTGCTACTTCTGGCAATTCATCTTTCTTAAGTTCAACTATAAAAGGAATATCATTCTTTCTTCTTGGATGAAATGTAAAATCAGCATATCCTTTTCCCGTCTTTTCCTCTCTTTCAACTCTATATGTGTCCCTAGCTGAAAGATACGCTAAAGTTAGAACACATGAAAGGCTATTTTCATCATTATATTGAAGTATTGGAATCTCCGAGTTGTGAATATCATGTAAAATTTCTTCCACAACTTTTATATCCCAATTTACAGTGGCTTTTAACATCCTCTTAGAATTTTCAATTATTTCAGATACATATCCAAAAGATTCATCCCTTAAAGCTTTCTCAAATTCTTGCATAAGTTCCTTATTAGGAATTTTTAAGTATCCATCATAATAAGATAAAAATCCAAGGACTATCATAGCTGAATAAATTTCTTCTTTATTTCTTGGAACCCCTTGCCCTGCTCTAAATTCTTCATTTATTATTATATCAATTTCTTCACCTGAAACCATTTTTATAACATCGTCACGAATTTCTAAAATGTTATATTTCAAATACTCACACACTTCATCCATAGCCCCTGTATTAGTCCAATAACTTTCACAATAATTATTTTCTAATGACTTAATAACAGAACGTGGATTATAAATTTTAATTCCACTAGCTGTAGTATATCCGTTATACCAATTCTCCAATTCTCTAAAATTTATTTCACCATTTTTATTACATAATGCTATAACTTCATCTTCTGTAAATCCAAAATATTCTCCAAGTTTTCTATCTCTTAAAAATGTAAACTCATCAAACATATTAAGTGCAGAACCACTTGAATATTTTTTAATTGGTAAAACTCCAGTCATATAGCAAAGCGCAACATATGGTTGATCCTTTAGAAGATTTCTTAAAAATTCTAAAAAGTCATTTTGATTTTCTTCAAATAAATTATTATTAAAAATATAATCCCATTCATCAAATATAAAGATAAATTTATCATTTGTTGCATTAAACATATTGCTAATATTATAAAAACTTTTAATTTCAAGATTAGGATACATTGTTTTTATATCATATACTATACCCTCTTGAATTACTCTAATATATTCCTCATATGTTTTGTTTTTATCTGGTATTGTATTAAAACTTATATTTATTACATTATATTTATTTAAATTCTCTTCATATCCATAAGTCTTGCTTATTTTAAGTTTATCAAAAATATTCTTAGAATCTACTGCTTTAGAATAATACGCTCCAAGCATATCTGCAACACTAGATTTTCCGAATCTTCTCGGTCTCGTAACACACACATATTTACTCTTTGTATTTATTTTTTTATTTAATAGTTTTATAATCAATGATTTATCTACAAAATACTCCTCATTAAAGAGCTCATTATAATTTTTTAAAGGTTTATCAGTGTTTAAATACAAATTCAAAATATCATCTCCCTTCATATTTTTTCACTTCATTATACTTATCATTATTATAACATAAGCCAATGACACGTTAATATCATTGGCTTAATTTCATTCTTTTAAACTTATTACAATTAATTTTGTTTTCTACAAACTATAATAAATCTATGTTCTATACTTTCTATATAGCCTTTAACATTTATCTCTTCATTCAATTTACAAAGCTTATCAAAACAATTTTCTACAGAGAAATTTGGAAATTCCCACTCAATAATTTTAGCAAAATAAACTATTGCTCCAATATCTTTAAATCGTAAATAAGGAAAATATTCTTTAGAATATAGTATTTCAAAAGAGTTCTTTTCTAAATTTCTTAAATTATTATCTAAAGTATTATCGCTATATAATGGCTTAAAATCTTTTATCAGTACATTTGATAATACTTCATTATTTTTCCCTCCAATTTGTTGAGTAACAAAAATTCCATTTGGTTTCAGTATTCTTCGCACTTCTTTAATATCAAAAGACTCATGCCTGTTAATAACCATATCAAAAGCATTATCTTCAAAAGGTAACTTCGAATCATTAAATGCTTGTTTAACTTCAATCCCTAATGGCTCCAATTTTTGTTTGCATAATTCAAAATTAGGTTTCCACATTTCTGTAACAGATGTATTATTATAAGGATGATTAATTGTTAATAAAAACTCTCCTCCACCGGTCCCCATATCTAATAACTTATAATCTGAATTCAAATATTTCTTCAATATATCTTTGTAATTCCAAGGTAATTCTTCATCATCCCATCTATTTTTTAAATAAGAAAAATCCCACCCCTTAAATGCAGCATCTTCTTCCTTTTTCCATAATTCTTTTAATTCATCATAATTCATAACTGTTCCTCTTTTCATTTATTATTTAATTAATAGAAAATTGGTGCAGTTTTCTGATAGTATATAAAATTATTCTTGGTACAACCTACTATCAGCTATAATGACTGCACCAAGTTATTAATTCGCTCTTTTCTCATTTTGAGATTTCACCTACTTTCAAATTAATATTTATATATCATTATTTATAAAATATTCTATGAATACTTAAAAATCTATATTTTAAAATTATATTGTTATTTATTTTCTGAAATAGTTGTAAAAATCCTTGAGTATACATCTTCAATATTTTTCTTATTTTCTATATCATTATATAATCCATATTCAATACTTGATACTTTACTATCTTTTATATATATACCCACTGCATAAGATGGTGGATTACCTTGCTGTGGTACTTCTTCATATGATAGTTCTTCATCTATAAAAGGTATGTCTCCTTTTATAGATTCAACAAAAAAGAATGGAACTATTCCTTCTTTGTAGATACTTGAATATTTCCCTTCTGATGCCTCTATCAAATTATCTTTTGTAATAAAAATTGCATCATATTTGCTTAATATATTTTTTTCTTCTAAATCTTTAAATGTAATTTTATTAAATGCAACATTATCTTCTCTGACTTCAGGTATTTCACCTATAACTCCAACATTTAAATTTTATCCAGTATATTTTTCAAACTTTATATTGTTACAACCACTCAAAAAAATTACAGCTATAATTATTGTAATTACTTTAAAATATTTTCTCATCAATTCTCTCCTTAATACCAATTACACTCAATATCATAAACAAAATAACAAACTGAATTTTATAGTATACAATCCTTAGTTTACTATTTACATTTATGCAAATTATAAAAATTCTTTAGTGCTTCTTTTTGTTCTTGTAGTAATGCTGTTTTCTTAATACCTTGAATTGCACTTTCTAGCGCTAGCAATCTATGAATACATGCTGAAACATCATTTTTTTGTATTTTTAGCCAAGCTTGCTCTGCTCCAATATTTTTTAATTCATCATATGTAAATATCCCCACTTTATTTAATTGACTTTCAACTTTTTTACCTATATTAGGTAGTTTTGATAATTCTCCCATAAAAATCTCTCCTTCAAATTACCATTTTTACTATTTGTTTTATGTGTTTTATTATATTTATATTCTTGCCTTTGCTTAGTAAAATAAAATTAAAATGTTTAATTATAAATAATAGTTCACTATTTTATCTTACTTATTTTTATGTACACAATAATAAAAATTTTATATTCCATGAATTAATCTTTGAAATCCCATTACAATACGGTACATAATAGGATATATTACAAACAAGAAACATCCAAATATTATATTTTCTAAATCCAAAGATATAATGTTTAATAATAAATTTAAAGGAATTAATATAATATAACAATACATAAAAAATTTTGCTCCAAAGTTAAGAATTTTACTTTTCCCTTCAAATTTATCTAACCAAAATAATTTATATAAAAAGACTTTTAATTTCCCCATAATATTCCTCCTAATTTGCTAGTATGTTATACAATTATTTTCCTAATTGAGGCAAATAATTAAATACAGTACTTTTTCCACTTTCAGATAAAATAAGCTCAATACCTCTATCGCTTTCACAGTACAACCCATCTTCTTCATCACATAATAATAGAATTCCTTTAAGTTCAGGTAATGTTTTTGAAAACAATCTCATTATTATCGTCCTCTCAAATTGCTACTTAGTAAGTCTTTTTTATTAATTTGCTTTTAGCTGTATATATTTAATTTCGTTCAATTCCAAGAAAAATTCCCCCCTTTTGTAAAATATATAAAAAGAGTTAATTGACTAATTTATTACATTAATGTATATTGATAATAAATTAAAAGAAAAGCTCTATTTTTAGGAGGAGGACTATGAATACATATTTAAAAAAAGCAATTAAATTAGGAACAGTAGCTATACTTACAGGAATTATATTATTTTTACCAAATCAAAAAGTTAATGCACAAGAGGCTGTTTATGGCCAATGGAAAAATGACAATATTGGATGGTGGTTTGAGTCTGATAGATCATATGCAAAAGGATGGAATACTATTGATGATAAATGGTATTATTTTTACAATAATGGTTATATGGCACATGATACAACAATTGACGGATACTATATAGATTCAGATGGTGAATGGATAGATGACTCTGAAATAAGCTATGAAGAATTTTGTAATAATGTAGATAGCCAAATGCTTAATTTAATAAATAAACATAGAAAAAGCAATGGTGTTTTTGTATTAATTGAAACAAATCAACTTAGAAATTCAGCTAAAGAAAAATCAAAACATATGTCTAACTATGGATATTTTTCTCATTATTATAATGGACAAGATTCTCGTCAATTATTTAATTCTCAAATAAATGCAGAAAATATTGAATACAAGTGTTTTAATAATAAATACACAAAAAGAAGCGCAAAAGAATTAGCACAAAAATTATTTGATGAGTGGAAGGAATCATCTGGACATAATGCTAATATGTTAAATTCAGATTTTAGTGAATATGGTTTTTCTGTAGAAAAAGGTGTTTATAATGGATCTAATGTGTTCTTTGCAACACAAATGTTTAAGGTTAGAAATAGAATCGGAAATGAACATAATATGCATATGTACATAGACAAAAATGGGCAAGAATATATTTATGTACCAAACCCAAATAACAATTAATATATAATTCTAGATGTATTTACTGTATTTTGTTAAATTCATACAAACACAGTTTAATACACTATTATATTGATTTTTATTTATTAATCATTCTTCTTTTAGTTTTAAAAAAATTTCTAAAGATTCTCTAGTAGTACAATAAAGCCCCCCATGTATAAGGTTTACTCTTATACATGGGGGGCTATATAATTCTATTTTAATTTATCTATAATTACTTTAAACTTTTTTATATACTCATCTTTCATACTAGAACTCAATAATTTTATTCCTACAAAAGATAAAATTAGTCCCATAAATAATTTTATTATTAGTAATATCATATTTTAAATAAAACCTTTCTTATTATTTTCTATTGTTAAAAAAATAATCTTCATTAAATTTTTTTAATTTTCTATGTATAATGTTATTAGTTATATATAGAATTTCAATTATAAGAAGTAGTAAAAGAACTAACCATATCAAATAAAAAAACCTAGACTTTCCATAACAAAAATATGTAATATATGATATAGCTTCTTAATACTTTTACGTTAATCTACAGACTTCAAATGTTAAATTCAGTAAAATTCCAAGGTTATCCTGTATGCTAATTTTTTCAAGCTTACCCCATTCTGTATCACCTAAAAATTCATAATAATCATCACACTGTGCAGGCCAATATACCTTCAATTAGTCCTATTATAGCTGGAATTAAAAGTAACCCACTTATAACAATCGCAATAGTTGGCAATGTTTTTTTTGACTCTTTTTCAAATCTAGCAATAACTCCCAGTATAAAGCTAATAAATAAGATTATAATTAAAGTTGGTACTTCTATGTGACGTGGAATTATTTTAATCGGATTATGCAGAACACAAACAATATCTAATATTGTCACAATAATCATATAAATTATTATTACTAATGTGAGAATGAAGGATATAATACCTATCTTCGAGTGTTTTAATTTTTTCAAATTCTCACCTCCCTCCTTACAATAAATTCACTTATTATGCTTATAAAGCATCTTTTAATATTAAATTATTTAATTTTTAAAGAACTTTTTTATTGATTTTGCTTTTAGATTTTACTATGCAAAACATAACTATAGCACTTATAACATCCAAACAAAAAAGAAAATGTAAAATACAGTTTACTACAGCTGTTAATTTAGTGATTTTCTTTTCTCTATAGGCTTGAACTATTCCGTTAATACCATACATAGAAGATGGAAGTAACATAATAAAATCAAAAATAGCCAAAAAGAGTGCTATAACTACTCCAAATCCCAATGGCCAAATCATCATAATACTTCCGAACATAAAAACTACAATATAAATTGGTATATTACATAATTTAAGAAGCATGTCCCAAAATAATAATGTAGTACTGTTCTCTCCATGCTTTGCTAGTATAAATGGATAAATCATATTAGATATAAAAAATATAATTGAAAGAACTAAAAAAATTAAATTAAGATTTGCTAAAACCCCTTTATAATTCCCCTTAAAAGTGATCAATATCACTAAATAAGTCAATATTATCAACATTATTGGTAAAATACGTTTTTTCATTAATTAACTCCTTTTTCATTTATATATAAATAATAGTTAATTTATATATAAAAGTCAAAAATTCACACTTAAGATATTTAATTTACATATTATTTTAAAATTAAAGTTTACAAAATTAAGAAAAAACTCCTTTTAGTATATGATTAGCAATTCAAATATGAAAGGAAATGATGTACAAATGTTAGATTAGAAAGAAAAAAATGGAAAATGGTATTGCTACAAAGCTGGAACTTTAGTTAAAGGCTGGGTAAAAGATGAAAATGGAAGATGGTTTCATTTAAATGAACGTAATGGCAAAATGGATATTGACTGGGTTGAGATTGATTCAATCTGGTACTATTTCTATCCTAAAAAAACTGAAAAAGATGGTAATACTCATTATACAGGCGAAATGGCTACTGGTTGGATTGAAATTGATTCTAAATGGTATTACTTATATTCTAAGAGAACTGAAAAGGATGGGATTACTCATCCTAAAGGTGAAATGGCTGCCGGTTGGGCTGAAATTGATTCTAGATGGTACTACTTCTATTCTAAGAGAACTGAAAAAGATGGTATCACTTATCCTAAAGGTGAAATGGCTACTGGTTGGATTGAAATTGATTCTAGATGGTATTTTTTATACCCTAATAAAACTGAAAAATATGGGGTTACTCATCCTCAAGGGGAGATGGCTACTGATTGGACTGAGATTAATTCTAAATGGTATTACTTATACACAAAGAAGACTGAAAAGGATGGTAATACTCATTATACAGGTGAAATGGCTACTGGTTGGATAAAATTAAATGAAAAATGGTATTACTTATATTCAGATGGTAAAATGGCTTGCAATACTACAATTGATGGATGGTCAATAGATTCAAATGGTGTTGCAAATAATTCTGCTGTATCTGGAGATGGTTTAATTTCAGATGACTTAGTTAAATTCATAGCGGGATGGGAAGCTTTTTATGATCATGCTTATGAAGATCCTTATTATCCTGGTAATAAATCATGTTGGACTATAGGATATGGAACTACTTACCAAGTTAATTCTTCAGCTTTTCCAAATGGCTTATCTAGTACATGTACAAGATCTTAAGCATTAACATGGTTAAAACAAGAAATAAATAAAGTTGCAAAAGAAGTTAAATCAGTATTAAATGAAAAGGGTGCTTCACTATCACAACAAGCATTTGATTGTATTTGTGATATTGGATACAATGCTGGTACAGGAGATTTACTTTACGGAAAATGTGTCACACTTAACGCAGTTATAAGTGGTAATCCTGATAGAATAACATCTGCGTTAATGAGTTGGAATAAAGCTAATAATTCAGTTTCCGAAGGATTAACTAAAAGATGCAAAGCTAGAGTTAATATGTGCTTATATGGAATATATGACTCTACCCATTAAAAAATATATTAATTCTATAGATATTTATATATTAAATTAATTTCTATAAAACTTAACTAATGCAGTATCTATAGAAATTATTTAAGGGAAAGTGTACCCCTTTAAATAGAGTTCTTTTTTATTAGACTCTACCGTCTTTTGTACACTTTCCCTTTATTATATATAAAGTAATAAATTTTTTATTTATTTTTATCTGTTGATGAAATTCTTTTAACATCATAGAATATTCCTTCATCACAAGAAATTAAAGTATTATCATCCTTCACAATAAGCTTATCTTGAAAAGAAGAATCTTCACTTTTTACAGTTATAGTAGTAATAGAATCTTTATTAATACCTAATTTTGAGAAGTTAGTACGATAATCATACTCTAAATCATCTTTTTTCTCACTTTTAATTATATATTTAGGATTTTTAAAAGAATCTTTATCAAAAGTAGCTAAATCCTTAGACAAGCTTATCTTTGTATTAATTACTAATGATGTGTTCCTGCCTGCATGTACCTTACTATATCCTACTACCTCTTTTATTACCCAATTACCATAAAATGATTCCTCATTTTTATCATTACTTACTTCTTTAGTTACATCTTGTGAATCTCTCTTAGTACTTGTACTATTATTGCTATTACTAACAGTATTGTTATTACTACTACTAGAATTATTGCTTGTACTATTCTTTGCTGTATCAGAATTAGAACTAGCTTCTTTTACATCATTTTTATTTTTATTTAATTTATCAGTATTTTTTTCATTAGCACTATTAGATTCATTATCAGATTCACTACTAACTTCATTATCTTCCTTTATATTATTACTGGATACTTTTTTATCAGTACAACTAATCAATCCCAATGATAAAACTAAAATTAATATTATTGCATATATACGTTTCAATATTACACCTCCTGTTATATCTTGATACATATTATGGATTTTATGTTTATTTTACCATATTATTCTTTAAAATAACAAAAAAATAATAAAAATTCGTAATTATTAAAATAAGCCATATTTTTTTCATTAAATAAATTATAGAGAAAATTTAATTAATATATTAACAAAAAATACAATTAATGCTAATATTATTATGGATTAAAATGTAAATAAAGTAATATATAAAAACAAAAGCATTAGAAGGAGATTTAAAATTGAAGTTTTTAAGAATTTTTATATTAGTAGCACTACTAGTAACCCTAACTGGTTGTGGGACTGAAAAATCACAAAATAATCATATCCAAACAAATAATGATATTTCTACTGAAGCTACTGATACTGAAGACAACACTACAAATAACAATACTAATAGTAGTGAAAAAATTACAAATAATAATACTAAAAAAGAAAGCACTACTAATAAAGTAAATTCTAATAAAAATAATAGTAATAACAATACTGCTATAAATAAAAACTCTGAAAATAACCCTACAGAAGTTCAAAATGAAGAATCATTTTATGGACAATGGGTTATAGAAAATGTAGTAGGATCTGGTAAGGTAGGAACTTATAGTGATGACGATATAAAAAAAATATTAGGAAAAAAACTAAGTTTTTCAAAAGAGCAATCAAGTTGCTTTGGAGATGATGTAAGCTACCTAAATGATACAGTTAAAAATCCTACTTACAAAAAATCAGTTATTACATCTGATGAATTTTTAAGCAATTGGCTTGTACCTTTAAGCACTTTGAGTATAAATAGCGATACTGTAACAGAAATTGAGGTAAATGATTTAAAAAATCTTCCAGCATGTACTTTTTTTATAAAAGATAACAACACATTAATACTTTATGGTGGAGGTACTTTTTTTGAACTTAAAAAAGCAGCATGAAAAACAAATTAAATAAACATAATTCACTGGCTATTATAGCCAGTGAATAAAAAGAAACTATGATAAAACTTAATTTATAAAAAATATTTAAGAGTCCATATTTATGTTAATATGGACTCTTTCCTAATATAAAACAAGATTTATACTGTTTATATATTTTAAATGATAATCTTAAATTTTTAAGTTTATCTCTTTTTTTAAATTACTTAATATTTTCTATTAAAATATTAAGTAAAAGCTTTATACTATTACATATTAAAAATTTTACTATTTTTCAATACTACCTTCCTTAAAAGCAACATATTCGGAACTAGAATTCACCATATATATATAATATTCACCTGATTCATCTGCTGTTAATTTATAACTTCCTGATAAATCGCTGAATGTTTTTCCTTTTATCATTTTTCCATTTAGTACATATCCATGTCCACCATGTATCTCAACTCCATCAAAACCTGATTCCTTAACTCTTCTTGCTGCTTCTGAATATGCATTAACTAAATATTTTATTTCATCTTTAGTCATTTCCTTTGCCCAAGTCTTAGTAACTTCATTCTGCATAGTTGATGGACCCCAGATAGTTCTTTCTCCTACATTAAAAGTAGTCATAAATTCACCATAAACTATTTACATTATTATATTTGCACCTAAATCATGTATTTTATTTGTAAATTCTTTATATTCCTTTATAAACGAATCATTATATATTCCCATCATTCTTGGATTGGGTTGCTCATCTTCTGTTACAAAGGCATACCCTGTTATTATTGTACCTACTCCACCCTTTGTCAGTTCTTCATAGATTGAACTTAATTCAAGTGTTAAATGTCCTTTTTCATCTGCTAACTCTTCCCAAAGTACACCTCTAAAAAATCTATTTTTTAATTCCATTTTACAAATATTTGTTTTATCCCAAAGACTTTTCATTAAAATCTCTCCTTTGAATTAGGTTATCCGCGGTTCATACATACTATAACGCCATATTGAAAGTCTAACAAGTATGCACCTTTTAGTAACTTGATATTATTTAATCATTAAAATCAAATGTATTGACTAAATAAACTTTCTTTACTATCATCTTAAATAATTAATCTATTACTTAAGGAGATGTTGATTTGATCAAATATAATAATAAAAATATGTTTGTTTGCTTGATTTAGCAATGGATTTTATCCGTGGTAAATGGAAGGCTGTTATACTTTGCCACCTTCTTAATGAACCTAAAAGATTTAATAACTCTATGGCTTTGTGTTGCAAGTGGAACTTTAAATAAAGATGAAATTAAATCATTTGTATTAAAGAATAAAAGGTAGTAAAATATTTGCTTACTACCTTTTAGTGTTTTGTATTTAATTCGTTATAATTTCCCCTATAACTTCTTATTTATCTATCACTCAAACATTATCTTCTTCTTTTATCATTTCATTTTTTGTTAATTTGCCACTTATTGTAATACATTATTTTTACATACAAACTGCCCTATCCAAGTAATTTATATTAAGTGAAGTTTTTTCTAAATTGCTATATTTAATTTCATTCTCCCCAATTTTAATTTTTTCATAAGAAAAGAAGAAGTATTTCTAACAGAAACTTCCTCAATATTTATACTTTAGAGTAACCTTTAGTATAATGTACTTTTCTATGATCCTCTTAAGTAAATTTAAAATTACCGTGCTACTATTTACATATTATTTTCAACGTAGTCTAATATTAAGGTTGTAGTATCTTTTCTTTCAAAAGTTTTTCTATCCGAAAGAATTTCATTTATATCTCCTTTTTTACTAAGACTAGCCTCTATAACTTCAATAGCCTTCTTCAATACTTCATTAGTTTTATTATCATCTAAAAGAACTTTTTCTATAATTCTGCTATTTTCTTCTGATTTTTTATCTATAGTTAGAGTAAACTTTCCTTTAGGACAACATAAATACTTTAACAGCATTATTATATGCCATCTAGCTCTTCTAAACCTTTTTCCCTCATCCTGATTTTGAACAAATCTCTCTACTTTATACCATGCTAGTCCACTTACATAATATGAATTAAGAAATGATATATGTGAATCCTCAAATAATAATCCTCTAGTTTTTTTCTCTACCTTCCCATATTGTCCTGAAACTTCATGTGGCATATCAAAAAATAATGCTGATGTTGCTTTAATTTGAAATGGTATATTAACTATTTTAACTTTGGGAATATTTTCATCTCTATATTGTTCTGTTCTACGTTCATAATATAGTGGATATTTGTTTCCTTTAGACTTAGTAATATAATATTGTTCTAGAGTTTTTTGAATAGTCGATAATGCAACTAACTGCTCGGCTTTAAGTGGCGTTTGGCTATTTGTTGCTTTTATAATTGAATGTTTTGTATCTTCATCTTCTGTACCAATTAGTCTTACTGGAAGATAAATATCCTTAACACCAGAAATTTTTTCTAGGCATTCAAATATTACATTGCTAGTTTGGCATCCATTAACTATTTGATAGTTTGTAAGAGTTAATTCCTCTGAATTTATTGCAACGGAATCTGCAATTATTGTAATTCCATTGTTCAATAAGCCAAATAAATAACTTTCTTCACCTAATAATTGTTTCTTCATACTTGAATTAACTTCAAGTTTTTCAGAAGCACCTAAATAAAATCTTATATTATCATTAAAGATTCCTTTTCTAAGAACCTTTTCTCCATTGATATCTTCAGTTAATAACTTTTCGAATTCTTCCAGCTTCATTAGCCCATAATATCCATTTTTAATTTTATTGTGCATATCCTTAGGATATGGTACCGGTTGCTTCGATAATGTTACACAAACTTCTAGTCCTGATACAGTTTTTTCATGTAATTCCATTATCTCTTTTATTCCTAAAAAGTCTGGTTTCCTTACTTCACTAAAAAGACTTTTTTCTCTTAAATCAGCAACTCCCATTGATATCGTTGATTCTAAATGAACATCGTTTAGATTTATCTCTTTTGATGATAAGGTTATAAACTTCATACTTAAATTAGGTGCTTTTTTAAATCTTGAACTCTTTGAATATATATACTTAGTAATTTCCCATTGGTTTAAAAGTTCTGGTATTTCACACTTTGAAAAATTAAAAAATCTTCTAATTCCATTTAAAAAATCTCCAATTTCTGTACGATCAAACTTATCGGAAGTTTTTACTTGGGTAAACATGAAATTCACTTCAAATTTTTTAAGTCCTTCTATAACAGAATCAACATCTTCTACACTTGTTACAATTCTGTCAGCTACAAAAATTGCTATTCCATCTATCCCAAAAGCTGTACCAGTCTCCATGTCTTGATATGTAACACTAGGATCATTAGAGTAAACTGATAATATAAGTGAATTAATAAATTGTTCAAATACTGTATGTTGATCCTTTGCTTTATTTTTAGAAATTTCATTTTGCTCAATAAAATTCTCAATATATGATTGTATAACTGGATGTGAAACATTGGTTATTTTCGACATTATTGTTCTCCTTTGATTTTAACTTTTTTCTGCTAAATTACACCTTATACAACTAAATTATACCATATTAAGTATACTTAAATATATCTTCATACATAGAATAAAAATCCCATACTCTCTTATTTTTCGATTTACAAGTTTTGTAAAATCTCTTAAATTTCATTAGCAGCATTGCCAATCATATTTTACATTTGAAAAGTCTCTATTTTTTAAATCCTCTTCACTAATAAAAAAATTGCAATTTCCAGAATCACCAAACATAATTCCACATTCATCTTCTATATCTAGTTGTAATAATAAAATATTATGTTCTTTATAATGCTCTGATTCTGATTGAACAAAATATGGATAACCTCCAATTCTACTGCCTGCACCATCAAAATCATCCCACTTTTTATTTTCTTGTTCTTCATTAAGTCCATCAAATAATTTATTAAAATCTTCACAAGGACAAGTCATTGGCATTTCATTTATTTGAAAGTTCATTTTTCCTTCTTTATAAAATGGTAAAAAATCCTCATAATCCTTCTCATATGGATTTTCACTAATTAATTTACTCTCATCCATTGTATATTCTTCAATATATCTAACTTTACATGGATACTCATAACCATAACAGTCATCATTATGAACAAAAAATTGAAGCAATCCATTTTGTGGCATATTTTTTAATTCTACTAAATCAGATAAATTAATTTGAGCAATAAACATCATTGGATTGTTTTCCTCATCTAAGGGATAATCATTAATATTTTCAAGATAAGGACATCCCCCTAATTTACTTTCCCATGGCTTTGTTTTCCCTGCTTTAAAAGCAATTTCGTTACTTTTACGAATAGTTGTTTTTATAATTTCTTCATATTCCTTAAATAATTCTGGTACTTCATACTTCATTATTTTAATCACCTCTTAATAATAGTTTGTTCTGATTATATTAAAGGTGTGGAAATAATATTAAATTATTGTTTCCACACCTTCAAATTCAAGTAAATAATTGTATTTAAATAAATAAAATAAATTCCTATTTATGTTTATAGAATGTTTAAATCTTTATTAAAATAGTCATTTTCAATTAAAGTTTTTACGCCGTTAACTCTCTCATTTATCATTACAGGTCCAAAGACTATCTTCTCTTCATAGAAATAACATACACCAATTAAATAGTCTATAATAAAATCTTCCATTGAAGCAAATTCTTCATTAATTAGATTATGTAATTTTGTTTTAAATTCTTCAAATTCTCCTAAATTTATTAAATCACATGTTAATGATTCTCTTAATAATAAGACAGCTCTTTGAAGATTAAAAGCAGCTATATGTTTTGAACTTTTTTTGTTTTTAATATTTTCAAATTGTAAATTATGTTTTTTTAATATTTTTTCAAACCACTTATTCTTATTTATATCAAAGTCTATATCTGAGAAATTATTTTTATCCATTAGTTGTTCCAAATTTGCATAAAGCTGATTTTTATTCTCAATGTTCCAACTAGCACCAAGTGAAGCAAGAATCATTTCTTTCTCATCTTTACTTTTATAATCTCGTACTTCTAAACAATTAATAAATCCCTTTTTATTTTTTTCACCTTTATTATGTTTATCTAAAGTAGCTTCCGTAATTGAAAATAATGCTCCTATTTTAACTAAAAATTGAGATGCTTCATCTGTGCATTTAAAATGAATAGTTTTATTAATAGCCTTTTCAAATGAAATAACACTTGTTTTCCAAATAAATCTTACGACAAAAACAGCTAACCATTTAATAATATTTACAATAACAGCGGCTAAAAAAACGCCTATTAAAAGCTTACCTATTTTATCACCCATATAAACTGATATTAATTCCTTGAAATAAAATAAAATAACCACAATAATAATCGAGAGCAATGTTGTCCCTATATGCTTTTTTAATGTCCCCCCATACATATTAAAAAATCTCCTTCCATATTAATATTTTTATGTTTCTATATTTATTATACATAATTATATATAATAACCAAGTTAAAATATGTAACTAATGTAATAAGCTCACTACTAAGGTTTGGGACATTCATATAGAACTTAATGGTAAAGAGAAAAAGTACACATCCAACTATGAATAATAATAATTATTATAAACATAGTCATTTTCCACTTAAATGACTATGTTTATATGAAAATAATATATTTAACCCCTATTATCATAAACTTCCAAATTAAATTCATTATCAATTCTGCCAACTGTAGCCAATAATAAATAACCATCACATTCATTACTGTTTATCTCAAATTCTAAACCATACTCTGATAATTCCATAAATGAAGGAATAATAGTACTTAAAAGCTTTTCTATATCAATCATTGGTAAATATTTATTAAACACATCTATTCCAGATATAGTATCTACTGGTTTATTAAAGACTTCATTACAAGCGTCTTCATAATTTTTGCCACTAATTTTATCATAAATTGTTTCTTCATTTATTATTTCTGGAATTTTATCTTTAATAATAAATGAAGGAAATTCAGCATTTGAACATTCCCAAAATTCAAAATAAGTATCCGTTAAATCTTCAAAAAGCCACATTATAAATTGATTTTTTATCTTATCAATATTTTCATTAACATTAGAAATAAATGTATTATATTTTTCTGTTAAAATTTTCATTTCTTCTTCTCTCTTTGACACTGTCTTTTCTATTTCAGAAAAACATACTTCTTCTTCAATACTAATCATATCTGAATTGTAAGTCCCCAAAAAACCTAAATCGATACTATTATTACAATATAAGTTATTATTATCATCTATCTTAATTTGAAACATAATCATACCTACTTTCATTTTGCAATTAACTACCTTATTATGCTAAGTCCTATTTTCATGTCTACAACTAAATTATAATTCCCTCAAAATGATCCATTTCATGTTGAATAATTTGTGCTACAAATCCAGTAAACACCTGCTTCTTTTTCTTGAAATTTTTATCAAGATACTGAACTTCTATTATTTCATATCTCTTTGTTTTTCTAAATCCTGTTAAAGATAAGCAGCTCTCTTCTGTTTCATAAATCTTTTCTTTTTTTAATATAACTGGATTCACCATAGGTATAATAACTTTTCCTGCTACAAATACCAATATACGCTTTTTAACTCCAATCATATTTGCAGCCAAGCCAACACAATGTTCTATGTTTACTTTTAAAGTATCTATTAAATCATCAATAACAACCTTATCTCTTTTTGTTGCCTCTTCTGATTTCTCACCTAAAAATAATACATCTTTTACAATTGGTTTTACCATAATTTATCTTCCTCTTCTTTCATTATCTGCTTTAAAATTTATTCAACATATTGTTATTTAATTTTTTGCCATAGTTATCAGTCCACTTTTTCATGTTGTATATGATAAATAATAATTTTAATAATATCCATTTTCACATAATAGTTCATAGCAACTGTTTACTTCTTCATCAGTAAATAATTTTGCATATTTAGGTTCTACAATAGTCGCCTCCATTGTTAATTTAATGCATCCTTCTTCTACTAATTTAGTAAAACAATCAGATGTTCTACCTTTTCTTAAAATTTCTTGCGCAGTTCTAACTATTCCAAATCTCTCTATTGTTTCTAGAAATTTTGTCATTTTACAATCATGTTCTTTTTCTGCTATTTCACATTTTTTTATAACTTCCTCTTGAAGTTTCTTCTCTAAAGTTTCCATTTTTACACTCCACTATTAATTATTTCTTATATTACTATTTTTATTTATTATACCGTATTTTTACTTATAAGAATAGCTTTAGCCTAGTAATATCAATACTTAATTATATAAATATCCCTTTCCAATATTAAGTATGCTTATTTATTATCCTTGATTATTAAAGGCTATAGAAGAGAATATTTTGATGCATTGATATTAATTTTAACTTTCTATTAAAACCGTCTATAGCTTCAAAAGCAAAAATATTGCAATAATAATGGATGATGTATTTAATATTTGGGCTATTTTCTTGTTATTATTTTTTTTATTTATAGTTATAAGACAAATTGTGAAAACTTGAATAATAAAGTATAACACTCCAAATATTTCAAAATATGTTTTGGTATCATATGAAATCATTATAATTTCTCTCTCCTTAAAAAGTAAACAGGCTATTCTCCAGTTATTAACGAATTCTATGATAATTTAGTTTAAAAAATTTAATATTAAATTTCTAAACTCTTTTTTATTGCTAAACATAGCAGGATGATTTCCATTCTTAAAAATAATTAATTTAGAATTTTCTATTTTTAAATTAATGCTTTTTAATATACTTTCAATATTAGGTATTAAATCATCTTTCAAGCTTCCTGTAATCAAAATATCATTTTTTATATTACTAAGATTACAATCAAAAAAATTACCTTTATTTCTTGAAAAGTTTATAATTAAATTTGTATTTTGATCAATAACATTTTTCCAATCAAAGCCATGCATAATAAACCAAAATAACTTTGAACTTAACTTACTTTTTGCTATTTTTCTATCATATAAAATTTTTTTAGCAAACTCATAAGATAAATTTTCTCCCATAAAACTATCCACAATTATTTTATTGAATAAAGCTGGTTCTTCTAATACAGCACTTAAAGCAATAATAGCTCCACCGCTTGTACCTAATAAATTAACATTGCTAATACCTATATGTTTACACAATTCAATAACTAACATAGCATTAAAATGCCAATAGTTTAATGGTAATTCATTTACTCTTTGAGATTTTCCCTGACCTACTAAATCTAACAAAATTACTTTAAAGTTTTTAGAATAGAATTTTAATTCTGGTATAAACATTTTTGAGGAAGCTGTATCCCCATGTATGATAACTAATGGTTTTCCTTCACCATATACTTTGTAATAAATATTAAAATTTTTGTATTTAAAATAAGACATTTTTTACCTCCACGTAATAAACATAATAATTTTTCTACATAGTCTACACGGGAGAATTAGTAATTACTCTTACATATAGACTATTAAAGTCTATTAAAAATTCCCATACTTTTCACTCCTTAATTATATTAGTTAACTGCTACTGATATGATTTTCTTCATTTTTCATAAATTCAGGAAAATTCTTCATGTTTAATACCTACATATTCTTATTATATTAATAACTCTTGCAAGAAAATTATAACATATTTTACAAATTTAAAATTGTTTAAATGTTAAACAATTTAGTTTATAATGTCTTGCTATTGTTTATAATATTTTAGAATTGAGCAATAAAAAATATGACACTTTCATTTCTGAATAATTCTATATTTCAATCTGCTTTTTTCATATGGCACATTATTCAATTTTTAAGGAAAATCTTCATGTTTTGTTTCATCAAATCCACATGCCCGTAGCAATTATAATATAAAAATAAAGCGCCATAACAATTAAAAATCATTACAACTCTTTATATATCTAATACTCTTATTTAACATATCTACTATTTGCCATTCTTCATATTGTATTAGAATTGCGAACTAAAAAATACCGCACATTCATTTTGAATAATACGGTATTTACATAAATTTAGTTTTGTAATTTTATAAAATTAAATTTACAAAGCTATATAAGTTACTATCCTTGGGACATTTCTTGTTTAACAACTGCAATTTCTTCTGGAGTTGCTGGTTGTGCTGGTATATAATATCCTTTTTCTTTAGCTTTAGTAAAAAGATTATATTGACGATATTCATCTTGATTTCTCATTTGCTGAATTGTTTCACGTAATTGTTGATTTTCACATTGAGAAATTATACCACCATATCCTGCTAAACTTGCATTTAATCCAGCAAGATAATCACTTATCATTTCTTTTTCTTGCATATTTTACACCTCCTAATTTAAAAATTCCATTAATTTTGCTTTACTTGCTTTTGCATCTTCAGAATCTTTTTTTAACATTTCTTTTAATGTTGGATCAGTACATTGTTGTGAATAGTATTCTAACTTTTTCTCAATAGTACAATGAGCTCCAATTAAATGACGTAGATTTTGTAGTTCAAGCTGATTTAAATTTGCCATTATTTGCACCTCCAATTTAATAACTTCACTACTTAATATTTTCAATATAGAATATGTTTATTCATTTTTTAATAAATTTTTTATTTCTGAATCTTTTACTCTAAACTTTGAGAAATATATTACATAGCTGCTTTAAGCTCTCCATTTCCATCACCTAACTGTTCGCATATTTAGGATTAGGTCTTTCAACTTTCACTTCATACAACAACTGTTTTTTGTGTTCAAAAATTTATATTTTTCTTGCTAATATTCAATACCATATTATTCAATTTTCAAAGATCAGTTTTTCTTAACAAGTTCGTAATATTTACAAATTGTACACTTAATAAGAATTACGTAAAAAAACACCTAAGATAACTAAATCCTAAGTGTTTCTAAAAAATTCTGATGGCCATAAATAACTTTATTCTATGAGAATTTTTTCATACTCTTTAAATAGAGTATATTTTCCTATAAAGACTTTATAAATAATCTTTATTCTTAATTATTTTATTTCCTATAACTTTATACTCAGCAGGATATTCCTCTACTTTAAAAGGTATTGGAGTTTCCTCTATTCTATTATTTTCAGCTAAATACCTTATATGAACATCTTCATATTTTTCACCTTTGCTTAACCAAAAGTAGTCCTCCATACACATTGCCCTAGTTCTTCTACATAATTCCCAAAAGTCATAATCTATTAATCCCATAACCTCTAATATCTCATCTATATTTGCTCTTTCTTTTGGAACAACCCTATCTTCAAGCCAAAATACAATATCATCATGAGAAGGTTTATAAGATATATTCTAGTTTTTATAACTATACATGCCTAATGGTAGATACTGTCTATTTATAATTTCATCATATTTTTCAAAACTAAATTTTTTAGTATTTGTATCATAAATAAGATCCCCAGCAGGAACATCTTTATACATTAATATATACTTGTCTATCATAAAATCTCCTTCTCCATTTTTGAATGTTTATTAAATTATTGATTACTCACTTCAATTTATCATTAATCTTGTCTATATTATATCAAATATTAATTTTTTTAAACTTAACTACATTAAATGTACAATAAAAAAGAATCTACCAAAATAGTCTTTTAAAAGTGTCTATTCTATAGGTTCCATTTTACTTTGTACATGGATTTTATATTATTATCTCCAAAATCATCTAATAACTTTTGAAAATAACTAATAATATTTCATTTTTTCATTATCAAAATCTAATTTCCCACATTTATTGAACCTATTCCAACTGATAAATCAAAAGTATACCTTTTCTCACCTGATGTTTGAGCGTTAACATTATAATGTCCATCCCCTTTTTCTGTTACTATATCAACAGGGGAATTTTTAGGTATTATAATATCAATATCACCAACGCCCCCTTCATATTCAAGATTTCCACCTACTTCTGCCATTTTAAGTTTTAGTTTTCCCACGCCTCCATTGATTTTAATATCTCCACATTTTTCTTTTAAATTCAAATCAAATTCACTAGTTCCTGACTCTAAATTTAACTTATCAAATTTAATATCTTCACATTTTGATTTTACTGAGCCACCGCTAATATCAATGTTTTTAGCTTTTATTCCTTCTATATCTAATATTCCTGCTCCTTGATCGAATTTAAAATTCCCTTTAAATTTTGAAGGAACCATAATATCTAATCTAGATATATTCTTTTCACCATTCATATCCAACCTACTTGATTTATATTCTTTTTCAATTATTTGAATTTCATGACCAGTTCTTTTTACGCCAAAACCATCACTTTTTTGAGAAAGTTTACCTGTCACCTTTACTTCTTCCCCATCGTAACTCTTAATAGATACCTGAGCTGCATAAATTTCTACGTTAATATCAGTTGCATTATCAAGCTTTATTTTTTCATCTATAAGTTTATTTTCATTTGAAACTTCGCTTTCTTTATTAGATATGGTAGTTTGAGTTTTAGTATTACATCCTACAGATGAAATTAATACTATTCCTACAATAGCTAAAATCAATATTTTTTTCATTATTATTACCCCTTAAAAATTTATTTACCTATTACTTAATTATATTATATGATTTTTTCCATAATAATTAATTTTTACTTAATTTAATACTCAATAATTGTATATTTGGGTTTTAGAATATAAAAAAATATTACTGAAATTTTTCTTTTCAGTAATATTTAAAATAAATATGTTAATTATCTTTTATTTCCAAAATCTATTTCATCATTTCCAATCTTTCATAGCATAAGTTACGAAACAACTGACAGTATTTACGAAATCCACTTTGTCCAATTAAATAAATGTTTGACATATAACTCATTCTTTTTTGTGAATATGCAATACGTTCCAATCCATTATCTAGTCCTGTATGATTACTAAGTGCTATCTCTACATTTTTATCTTCAGCTTGTTCCATAAAGTAATCTAATGACTTCATGTAAATCACAATGTCTTCTATATTTTGAGGTGGATTAGATCCTCCCCATAAAGCTGCTTGATACGTCTTATTATTTTCTGTTACATTAAATATAAAACTAAGGCCACCTGGTGTATGTCCTGGAGTATCATAAACATAAATTATTTTATCCCCAAGAATAATTTTATCTCCATCCTTAACATAAACATCAATTTTATAGTCCTTCCATGTGTCAGGTCTATTCTTTTTTGCTGGCTTTTCTTCCCAAAATATATCATCTATTTTTGATAGATATGTTTTAGCATTAGATGCATTTACAATCCACTTTCCACAGCCTGTATGATCTACGTGTCCATGAGTTAACACCAACTTTTTTATATCTTCTGGATTCCAACCAACATCTTTAATTGCAAAAACAATTGCATTAAATGCCTCTTCACATGGCCATATAGCATCTATAATAATTAATCCTTCAGTAGTTTTTAAAACAAAACAGTTTGTTTCTTTTTGTGCAATAATAAGCAAATCGTCAAATATAAGTGAATGAGTAAAATAAGACATATCCTCCATTGCTTTTATTGTTTCCATTGTAATTATTGGTTTTTCTAATCTTAACATATAAAATTCTCCTTTGATAATCGTATTATATTATTTGATAAAACGATGTACAAAGTTTTATATTAAAATAACAATACTGTACTTAAAAACTATACTTAAAAAAGTTTAAAAATAAATATTTATTACAATATCATTATTTTTGATGAATCTTTCTCTCTGTACAACGCCCATCATTTTATGTGCACAGAGTTAATTCGATTCTTTGGATGCATTTTTAAATATATTTTCATTATTTTCTTTCCTTTACTTTCATTAAATTATTTATATAATAATAGTGTCACGTATAATTAAATACTATAATATTTTTTATATAATTCCAACTGAATTTCTTTTCTCATAGTCCAAACGTCATGTTTTATTTAGATGATATTGGAAGTGTTGTGCAAGTCAATGCTCCACCTCCCTTTATTATTTCTGAGTAATCTATATAAATCGCATTTATTCCATCTTTAGCAAGGATTTCACATAGTTTTTTGCTAGATGAAATTACAGTATTATTTCCTATTGTTATAAAGTTTGCTGCTAAATTCTTTGCTTCTTCTTTTTCTATATAATAACACTTCTTGAAACTCTTTTCTATAATATCCATATCATATATATAATCACTAATTACACAACTATCTTGTGATATTACATTAAATACACAATCCAAATGCAGCATTTCCTCCTTATTAAATCTTATAGGTACAACCTTATAATCTTTATTTTCTTCCTTTAAAATTTTCTCAAGTTCATTTATCCCTTCTATTGATGTTGCATTGCTTTGTCCTACAAATACTGTGTTATCATGCAACACCACATCTCCTCCTTCTATAAAATTATTTATCTTTTTTACTTTTATATTATTCCCCTTAAAGAATTCTTCTAAGGCTTTATATTCTTCAGTCCTACTTTTAGCCTTCATTTTTCCTATAAATAAAATCTCATCTATAGCAAATGCTATATCCCTTGTATAAACTTGAGATATTCCATACTTAGGATCTAAAAAATAAGTTACAATACCCTCTTGTGATAGTATATTTATGAAGTTATTGTACTGCTTAAACATTATTTCTTTATTTATTTCCTTTTTTTCTACCTTATAATTTACTGGATAACACAATATTACTTCTTGTAGCTTGTTATATCTATTTTTCAAGTTTATATTCATATTTTATTTCTCCTTCTATATACTTAACACCCAAAACATTAGGTATTAATTACATTACCACCCTAATAGCCTCTTTTCCAACTCATCATAGTCATACTCCCTAGGTTCAAAATTATTAAATTTCAAATTAGTAGCCTTTCTTTTTGATTTATCATGAACTCTTCTTTTTATCCTTTCCTTTAAACTTGTCATATTTACTTGGATACCATTCTTTTCTCCAATTTTTTAGTATGCCATTAATGTAATTCATATTTTCCTTAGTAAACTCTAATGCCTTATTACTTGCCATCTTAACATTATCATATCCATGACTAGAAATAGCTAGCTTAAGAGAACATAAGTTAAGTCCACCAATTACTCCTGTGATACTTTCATAATACTTAAGTAACTCTCCTGTATTAACTTAAAGACTGTCTATATTACTTACCACATTGCTAATAGTATTTCCCCCATTTTCTATTACATGTGACTCATTATTATTTTTATAATTATTTTCAATTCTACATGAATTATTATCTTTATTTCCACTTCACGTGATTCATCTAAAGTTTTATCTTCTTCAAAACTTGAATCATAACATTTATCAGGTAAATACTTCGTAACTTTTCAGCTTAAATTTGATTTTTACAACATATTTAATAAAAAATATGTATACTAAAAAAAGTACCTATTCATTTTATAAGTACTTTTACAGAAAAAATTGAACCTGTTTTCTAGTGAACTATACTTTACAAGAAAAGTTTATTATATAAGCAAAAAAGAATCTTATTTCTAGACTATCTTTATTCTTTCAATAAATGATTATCTTCTTGGATTTTCAAATGCCTCCCTAGAATTAACTTTTATTTATCAACTATTTCTTAAATATATTTATACCAGATAAAATGCTTATTAGTAATAAAATACCAAGCCTTATCCAATCCATAATAAGTGCTAAATCTCCACCTAATACAACATCTAAAGATGTATTAAATTCATCAACATAAACTCCCGTATTCCAAAATAATTTAAAACCCTTTATGTTAAGTTCAAGATTAAATTCACAATTTTTAGAATTATGTTTTAATGCTATCAATATCAATAATACCAATATAATTGATATTGGTATTATTAACATTCCATGTAAAGAACACAAAAAATACCTATAGAGGAGATACTTTTTTCTAAGTGTCCACTCTATAGGTACCATTCTATAAAAAGAGCAACTAAAAAGTTACTCTTTTCATCTATATCAACATGAGTTATTAATGCATATATAAATCCGTTGACAAATTAATATTTTGTTGTAACAACAAAAGACTATTTGTTCATTTCTTCTTCAACAGCAACAGCTACTGCAACAGTGCATCCTACCATCT
Organism: Clostridium sp. ZBS15; assembly: GCF_023845705.1. Lineage (NCBI taxonomy): Bacteria > Bacillati > Bacillota > Clostridia > Eubacteriales > Clostridiaceae > Clostridium > Clostridium sp. ZBS15. Next base: position 40,098 of record NZ_JAMQHY010000014.1, on the reverse strand, counting down.
AAGTTGTTACCCATTCCGATAAGACCCATCATTTCAACGTGAGCTAATATTATATTTTTTCTCCCATTCTCTAAATAATTTATCAACAATATATTGAGAACTTTCAGCCCATAAAACAGATTCTGTGTTTTGAAGTGCTTTATATGTGTTAGATTCATAAAATTTTTTAAGGACTTCTTCAAATGTTTCCCCTGTTTTTTCACATATAATGCTAATAATCTTTTCAATCTTCATTATAATATCTAAAGTTATATCTTGTCCTTTATATGAATATTTGTTCATCATATTCATATCTCCTAAAATCTCGTTTATCTTTAGAGCTTTTTAAATCTATTTCATCAAATACTGTATTAGTTCCATGAAATAATACTAATTCATTATTAATTAACATATCCTTTTCTCCTAATTACATCTTCAACAAAATTTATACTTTCCTCTAAACTTTGAGTATGCAAAACCTTCAATGGCTTCTATTACTAATAAATTTTTATCATGTTCTATACTATTCATACTAAGCCCCCAGCTATTCTTTATTACACATATCTTAACATTAAAATTACACCTCTTCAAATATATTAAAACCTATTTTTCCAAATACCTCATTATTAAACTCTAAATTCTTTATCATAACACTAATTGTTACCAAACATAAATTTATACAAAAAATACCCACATCCACAGATCCTAAAATCTATAAATGTGAGTATTTATATAAGCTAATTGCTTAGCTTCAAATGAACAGTCAAAAGACTATTTATTCATTCCTTCTTCAACAGCAACAGCTACTGCAACAGTACATCCTACCATTGGGTTGTTACCCATTCCGATAAGACCCATCATTTCAACGTGAGCTGGAACTGATGATGATCCTGCGAATTGTGCATCTGAATGCATTCTTCCCATAGTATCAGTCATACCGTAAGAAGCAGGACCTGCTCCCATGTTATCTGGGTGAAGAGTTCTTCCAGTACCACCACCTGATGCTACTGAGAAGTATTTCTTACCTTGTTCCATACATTCTTTTTTGTATGTTCCTGCAACTGGATGTTGGAATCTTGTTGGGTTAGTTGAGTTACCAGTGATTGATACGTCAACGCCTTCCATATGCATGATAGCAACACCTTCTCTAACATCGTCAGAACCGTAACATCTTACTTTAGCTCTTTCTCCGTTTGAGTATGCTTTTTCTTTAACTACTTTAACTTCTCCAGTATAGTAGTCAAATTTAGTTTGAACATAAGTGAATCCATTAATTCTTGAGATTATGAATGCAGCATCTTTTCCAAGACCGTTTAATATAACTCTTAATGGTTCTTTTCTTACTCTGTTAGCTTTTTCAGCTATTTTGATAGCACCTTCAGCAGCAGCGAAACTTTCGTGTCCTGCTAAGAATGCGAAGCATTTAGTTTCTTCTCTTAAAAGCATAGCTCCTAAGTTTCCGTGTCCTAAACCAACTTTTCTATCATCAGCAACTGATCCTGGGATACAGAATGCTTGTAATCCTTCTCCGATTGCTTCAGCAGCTTCAGCAGCTTTTTTGCAACCTTTCTTTATAGCTATAGCAGCACCTAAAGTATAAGCCCATCCAGCATTTTCAAACGCTATTGGTTGAGTTTCTTTAGCTATTGTACATGGATCAATTCCTATTGATTCACAAACTGCTTGCGCATCTTCTAGAGTTTTCATTCCGTACTTTTCTAGTACTGGAGTGATTTGATTAATTCTTCTTTCATAACTTTCAAATATTGCCATAATAAAAATCCTCCTTTACAAATAATTATTTATGTCTTGGGTCCATTAATTCAGCAGCGTCAGCAACTCTTCCGTATTGACCTCTAGCTTCTTCTAATGCTTTATTAGCATCCATACCCTTGCCTATGTTTTCCATCATTTTTCCTAAATTAACGAATTTATATCCGATAATTTCTTTGTCTTCATCTAAAGCTACGTCAGTAACGTATCCTTCAGCCATTTCTAAGTATCTAGGTCCTTTAGCAAGAGTTCCGTACATAGTACCAACTTGAGATCTTAGACCTTTTCCTAAATCTTCAAGACCTGCTCCTACTGGTAATCCACCTTCTGAGAACGCAGTTTGAGTTCTTCCATAAACTATTTGTAAGAATAATTCTCTCATAGCTGTGTTTATAGCGTCACAAACTAAATCTGTGTTTAATGCTTCTAATATAGTCTTTCCTGGTAATATTTCTGAAGCCATTGCAGCTGAATGAGTCATTCCTGAACATCCAATTGTTTCTACTAAAGCTTCTTCGATTATACCGTCCTTAACATTTAGAGTTAATTTACAAGCTCCTTGTTGTGGTGCACACCAACCTATTCCATGAGTTAATCCTGATATATCAGTTACTTCTTTTGATTGAACCCATTTTCCTTCTGCAGGAATTGGTGCTGGTCCGTGATTAGGACCCTTAGCAACTACACACATTTCTTCAACTTCTTTTGAATACATCATATAAATTTGCTCCTCTCCCTAATTGATAGATGATTACTATAATAAAAACTTAAAATTTATCTTTTTAATATAGTACTGGGCTTAAAAACATCCCACTGGGATATCATTGCCCTATTCCTATTCTAGCAAATGATTTATTATGTAACAACCTTTATTTAAAAATTTGATAAAAAAAACTTAAAAAATTTAACTTGAATTATATTTTTCAATATGGTAAAATATCACTTGTTCAACAATATGAATATGCCGCTATGATGGAATTGGCAGACGTGGTGGACTCAAAATCCTCTGGTAGTGATATCGTGCCGGTTCGAATCCGGCTAGCGGCACCATTTAAAAACAGGAAAACCCCTTAAAGAAAATTAATAATTTTTTTTAAGGGGTTTTATTTTATTCAAAATAATGTGCTTTTTATTCACTCTACATATTATTTAGATTCATTATATGTCCCATAATAAATCTAAAGTATCATTATTATCCGCTTTTCTTAGTAAAGTAAAAACTCTGCCCAACTTATTTTGAAACATAGATTCTTCTATAATTTTATAAGTACATCCCTTTTCTTTAAACCAAATGCTACTTTCTAAAATATCTTTAATTTCAGCATTAGTATTATATGAAGTTAATAATTTATGTGCTGATGATTTGGTTATACATCCATCTTTTAACTCTTCCTTAAATGTTTTTGACTTCATTTGAATATATTTTTTTCCATTTGGATAATAAATTAATACTACAGCCTCAGTATCAGTGTATTCCAATACTCTTCTAGCCATTACTACTAATGATACATCATACTGCTTAGCTAAACTTTTTATTAAACTTAACGTTACTTTTTTATCTTTTATATCCTCTAATAAATTACTTTTAGGTACTAACAATTCAGATGCAAACTCATTTGCTTGTTTCTCAACCTCATCATTTGATTCAAAATTTACTATTTTATCACATTGTTGTAAGTTCTCATGCCATGGAATTATATAATGACCAATTTCATGAGCTATAGTAAACCTTTCTCTTTGTGGAGACACAGTTTTATAATTATTTATAATTATATTTTTCTTTCCTGATGATATTATTAGTAATGCTTCAATTGAATACAATGGTTCATAATTAATTCTTATATCTAATTTTTCACATATTTTAGTTAAATCTATAGGTGGAGTTAAATCAAACGATGAAACAATATCCTGAGCATACTGCTCAGGATAATTATATAGATAATTACTCATTTATTTATATTTTTCAATAGTCTCTGCAATTCTTGAGTCTATTTCACCTTCTTTATTTCTTGCTGCTATATCATAGGAACCATTCATATAAGAATCTATATCTTTTCTATTAAATCTCCACTCCCTACCAAACTTTACAGCCTTTATTCTACCATCTTTTATCATATTATATATAGTTTGATTACTTACTCTTAGGAGATCTGCAACCTCTGTTAAATTTAAAACATCTGGCTTATCGTCCATTTTTACATCTTCTAAACTCCTACTAAGCTTTTGAAGCATCATTGCATCTTTACTATCTAGTACCATTTCTCCACATTCTGGACACACATATGCACTTATACCATTTACAGTAACCTTATAATCACCCCACCCTGTGTTAATTGCAGTGATTTTCTTTTCCATTTCATGATCACAAATATAACATTTCATACTCATTACTTATGCATCTCCCTTCTTTTTAAAACATTTCCAACCTGTTCCCATACTTCATCCTTAGTTCTACAAACTGTAACTATAACAGGTCTTTCTCTATCAGCTACTACAGTATAAACTTCTGGCTTATCCTTACTACCTTCTTGAAATAATACTTTTAAATCGCCTATTTCTTTCCCCATTTGAACTTCAATATTTTCTCCTTCAGTTATACAATTTATAACCTTATTTAAAGAAACTTTACGTTCTGCCATCCTACCAAGAGCATGATTACTAACTACATAATATCCATCTCTAACCTTCTGACGTATATTATTTTCGGCCATTTCAAATCTTAATTTTGCTAACTCATCTAACATATATTTATTACCTCTTCTTATATATAATATACACATATAATCTATAATTTACAATAAGATATTATAAATTGTTATAAATTAATATAAAATTAAAAATTTCTGAGGAACGTATTTCCTATGGAAATGCGGGCTATGTTGCTAAGCTCATTCCTCACTAAGCAACATATGCCTCTCCCCAAAACAACATCTAAAGTTCTATTTTACCCCCTTAGAAATTCTAAGCACCTTTACATTTACAAAATATGTTATAATCAATTTATTATAGAGATACATTTCAAAGCAAATAAAAAAAATACACTAAAGTCATATTAATGAACTTTATATAAATAAAAAGATACATTTTATATAAAATCAATTAATATATAAATAACTTCAAAACCGAGTAATTTCCTATTATATACCTTACACACATAAATCTATGAGTAAAAATTTTTAGGAGGAAAATATGTTTTATAAAGAAATAAAAGATTTATTAAATAAATTAGATAGTACCAATATTGAAGATCTCAAGCCAACTTTAACAAGAAAAGTTAATGAGCTTATTTTAAATATAGATGATGATAATATGTCTGATTGTGAGTTAGAAGAACTATGTGATTTCTTCATAATTAGAGAAACATTAAGAGAAGAAGTAAGACAAGAAGATTCCTTAAGTGAAGGATTACTTATAGAAAATTTCATAAAAGCATTTGATACATTTATAGAAGAAATTAATACTAAAGAATATATTTCAGATGCCATTGACTTAACCAATATTGCTATAAGAAGCATTGGAGGAATTGCACGAGGATTTATGTTAATGAAAAAATACGCTCCAAAAGAAGGCTTTATTAACACTGATCAGTATTTAATAGAGTTAAAAGAAGAATTTTATAAACAGTTAAGATCATATAGCACTAAAGGACTTTATGAAGAACACTTTGTAATATGTGGCCTTATTAATACCATAAAATTTGACTTAGAAGAGCAATCACAAGAACATGGAAGATACATTATTTCCTTTCTTACAGATTATGAAACACAAAAATTAAAAAGTTTTGAGGAATTTGAAAATGAACCTCATTTAAATGAATCTAAAATTAAAATGAAACGTGAGTTTGGAATAGAGCTTCAAAGAAGAATTTATTCATGGGATAACTTAACAAAAAAACTAACAGATCATTACTATTTAGAAAGTCTATATAAAGAAGAATGTGGTGATTAAACACGCATCACATAAGCAAATTCTTAAATTCTAAAATTTATTTATTCTAAAAATGTAAAATTCTTTTCTTCTTAAGAATTTTAGATTTTTAGAATTCAAATCACAAATATTTTAACATTCGATAAATCAAAATAAGTACAACATTTAAAATACTGTTTAGCAAACCATCAAATATTTCAAAATTTAGCAAATTAAAATGAAGCATCTAATAAAAAATAAACATCTTAATTAATCGTATCCTCTGAAAATAATATGTTGTCATATCAATCTCTTACTTTAATTTAAATAACTTGTACTCTATAACCTTACTAACAACCAGTAAAATTCCTGCTAATATTATAAGAATTTCACCACTTATAATACCTAATTCTAAAAGCAGCCCTAAAATTATAATTACCACTCCTAAAATAGAATAATATAATTTATATAAATATACGTTATTTTTATCTGGAAATATATTAGCTAATAAAATATTCATTGCTCCCATTAATATAATAATTGCCCCTAATGTTTGCATTGACAAGGTATCATCTCCTATAAATTACTACTAAAAATATAAATTTAACATTGTTAATAAAAAATAAAGATTTCTTAATTAAAATAAGATAAAAAAAATATTAAAGTAGATTTTAGTTCCTATTATTACATATATTCAATACCCCTTATTTATAACCTTCCTAAAAAATACTACAAATTAACAACTACTTTTCTATCAAATAAATTAATATACAAATCATGAATTTCATATCAATTAAAATTATTTGTTATGAAAAATTCCCCCTACCATGTAATTCTTTAATCCAACACATATATCCTATATGAAATCAAATTAAAGGAGGCAAAACATCATGGCTATTAGCAAAATTCAAACTGGTTATACCCTTGGTATCGAGGTATAAAAAGGAAAGAACAAATCAGGTGTTCCATAAACTGCTTTATTTCCATTATAACTACCATATGTTGTGATTTAGCTTTAGCAGATTCCATTAACTCATCTAACCATTATAATTTTTCTACACCATTATTTTTCCTATGTTTATTTACTAATCTAAACATTTCCTTGCATACTTCATCCTGAAATTCACTTTCAGACAATTCAATTTCATTATCTTTCGTAGTTGTTTCATTTTCATTTATATCACTTAAATCACTTGAAGTTTAATTACATAACTAACAAAATGAATTGATTCTGGTATTGAGTCCCAAGTCACCTTTATTGAATAAATGTATTCACCTTTTTCTTCTGGAGCTTGTACAAAATCATCTGTAAGTTCTATTGGTATTTCCTTTCTCTGCCCTTCTATCATCTCTACTCTAATTACTTTTATTTTTGAAATCTCACTATCATATCCTATTTTTAAAGCTAGTTTATCATTTGGATTTACAATAGCTGGTTCCATATGATTTGTTATATCAAATTCAGGAACACTTATAAGACTATTCCCACCATTTTCAGTCCATGTTACTTCATTCACTTCTGTTTTTAAATCCACTCCATTACATTCAATAACCAATGGAGGATAATTACTAGGATATTTTTTAGAATAACAGGCTGTAATAGTTAAACTTAATATTATAATTAGCATATATTTAAATACTTTAAAAGATTGTATATCAAAAAATTTCATAGACTTCACCCTCATTAGAATCTTTATTTACTATAACAATCTTAAGATTTGACAATCCTTTAGATCCACCAGTTTCACTAGGATATATTAAATAACACATATTATTTTCATCTATATGTGCATAATCTAGTAACTCCATATCTTCATATTTTTTAATATATTCATGATTATAATAATCTACTTTATTATATTCATCTTCAAAATAATGTGGTCCTTTATACTCATCATTAAAATTACTAATATCACTTTTACTTAATTTATCATTTTCAATATTATATAAATAAGCATTATTATGATCAGAATCATTAAAAATTAATATCTCACTTCCATCTTCTTTTGCTTTAAAAATAGTAACTTCATCACCTTGAATATAATTCATATTAATATCCTTTAAGTTTATAGCTCTATGAATTTGCTTATTAGAAACATCATATACAATCAATCCAATAGTTCCATAAAAAATAACTCTATCTTTTGATGCATATGCTAATTCTGTAAAAAAAGGCACTTGTTTATCTTCTATTTCTTTAACAATTCCATTTAAATGTTTCTCATTTAATGTTTGGCAAGCTGTAAATTGAAAAATAATTATACTCATAGTAAAAAACAATATAAAATCAAAGCAAATCTTTTTAAAATTAAACATATTTTTTAACAATATTAAATCCCCCTATTTAAAAATTCTCAATATCTTTTTATATAAAACTCTTACTTTAATAAAATAAACCATTTATGCTATTTTAAATTTCCCTCCCATTTTTTACATCTTAAAATTATCTTTTATTCCATATTACAGTTATTCTATATATTTTATTAATAACCTTTTTGAAGAATACTCCATCATAACTGGAAAAGGTTCATTTGTAAAACCTCATTCAGCTTAATTAGTTCAAAGAGAAGTTAAAAAATTTGAAATAAAATAAAAGACTGTAATAAGATTTATTTTTATACAAATCTCATTACAGTCTTTTGATATTTTAATTTTTAACTAAAGCTCTGTTTTAAATAAACAATTTAGTTATTATAATAAAGACTTTCTGATGGATAATTAGGATCACATGTTACATCTATTCCTAATTTTCCTAAAGTTGTATCATCTGCTCTTGATAATATAGTTGTAGCGTGAGCTTGACAACCTCTTAATAAAGGTAATTTTTCCATAGCAACTTGTGCTGTTGGATTTGTTGCTGCTGAAATACTTAACGCTGTAAGAACTTCTTCACAATTTAATGATATATTCTTTTCATTAAAAGTCTTAGATTTTAAGTTCATTATTGGTTCTAATATAACAGGTGAAATTAAGTATATATCATCTGAAATATTAGCTAAATATTTTATAGCATTAATTGTTACAGCTGCAGCTCCATCCATTAAATCTGAACTCTTTCCTGTTAAAATTGTTCCATCACTTAATTCTAATGCTACTACTGGACAAATTTCATTTTCATCTGTAGCCATTTTTAACTTTGCAGATTTTTCTCTAGCTGGAAGAACAACTTTTCTATCAGTTTCCTTTAAGTCTACTTCTTCCATTATTAATTTAGATCTATCAAAAGTTTCTTTATCTGCATATCCTTTTTTATAATCGCAACCAGTTTTAAAGTATCTTCTTATTATTTCTTGCTTTGATGCTTCTTTAACTGCATCATCATCAACTATTCCAAACCCAACTCTGTTAACGCCCATATCAGTTGGTGATTTATAAATAGATTCTTTACCTGTAATCTTTTCTATTATTCTCTTTAACACTGGAAAACTTTCAATATCTCTATTATAATTTACAGTAACCTTATTATATGCATCCATATGGAATGAATCAAGCATATTAACGTCCTTTAAATCAACCGTTGCAGCTTCATATGCTATATTTAATGGATGTTTTAATGGAACATTCCATACTGGGAATGTTTCAAACTTAGAATATCCTGCTGCATTTCCTCTTTTTGATTCATGATATAATTGACTAAGACAAGTAGCAAGTTTTCCACTACCAGGACCTGGTGCTGTTACAACTACTATTGGTTTTGTAGTTTCAATATATGGATTTTGTCCGTAACCTTCTTCACTAACTATTGTATCAACATCTGTTGGATATCCTTTTGTTGATTTATGCTTATAAACCTTGATGCCTCTTCTTTCAAGCTTATTTATAAATACTGTAGTCGCTGGTTGACCATTATATCTTGTAATAACTACACTATTAACTTCTAATTCATAAGTTCTTAAATCATCAATAAGTCTTAAGACATCCATATCATATGTAATACCAAAATCGCCTCTTATTTTGTTTCTTTCTATATCTCCTGCATAAACACATATTACTACTTCAACTTTTTCTTTTAACTTGTGTAGTAATTTAATCTTTGCATTTTCATCAAATCCTGGAAGAACTCTCATTGCATGTCTATCATTAAAAAGTTTACCACCAAATTCTAAATATAGCTTATCATAGCTATCAACTCTCTCTAAGATATACTTTGATTGTTCCTCTAAATATTTTTCATGATCAAATCCTATTTTCATTATGTTACCTCACTCACTTCTTGCTTACTAAAAATTCATTATTACATTATTTCATAAAATAAGGTCATTGTAAATTTAATTTTTTCCACTTTATGAAATTTTAAATTAGCTTAATCTTACTTGTATCATATCACCATAAATTCCCATCAACGCTAAAGTCATACTACATCAAACAAAAGTAATAAATCTTTTAATTTAATTCTTGATAAATTATTTTTTATATACAGCTTTTTAATTTTTTATATTCATAATTTTATATTTCCCTGTAATTGTTCACATAATTTATAAAAACAAAAAATATATTTAATATTAAAAACAACATATAATTGGTTTAATAAATATAAGTACATTGATTATGTTGATATGTATAAATAAATTATATTAAATATAATAATATGTGTTAAATATTGCAATTCTCCAAAACCTTAAATAAAACTATAATAAGTTTGTATTTTTTTATTTGGAGAACTTATTTTTTTAAAAGTATATGAATTTTTAAATATTCACCTATTAAGTTAAGAGAAAATGTTCATCTTTTCTTTTATTTGTTCCCAAGAAATAGGAGTATAATTTATACGTTCTACACATGCACAAAATGATTGTTTTGAATAATCAACATACATTTCATTTCCATGTACATGACCATAAATATTGGCATAAGGCATATTTTTATTTAAATATAATGGTTTATGTGAAATCATCCAAAACTCTTCTAAAATTATTGGATATTGATATACATTTTTAAATCCACACTCATAATAATATTCTTCTGAATTATTATCATGATTTCCAGAAATTAATATTTTTTCCCCTTTTAATTTATTACATATCTCTTTAGTCTTTTCCTTAGGATGAAGAGAAAAATCTCCTATCATAAAAATAGTATCATCATCTGTTACAACAGAGTTCCATCTATTAATTAATTCTCTATCCATTTCTTCTACGTTTTCAAATGGTCTTTGTTCATAATCAATAATGTGACTATCTCCAAAATGAGTATCTCCTATAAAAAATATCTTTTTCATTGTATCTCCTTATAAAATAAAACTAATCATTATAATTTCATTATAGCATTTCTATAAAACGAATTATATAATAGCTAATGATAGTTCTTACTCTATATATTATTTATAATGATATGCTTATTTTTTAATATATTAAAATCTAAATTATTTAAATCAAATATATCTTGTATAAATTTTTCAAAATTCTCTTTTTGGCTATGTGTATTTCCTTTATAAATTTCTTTTGAAGTTAATAAACTATTAAGTTTTTTAGAATCTAATGAAGTTATTAATTGAAATTCATCTTTTTCATATAAATCCCTTAATTTTTTTCCAATTTCTAAAAGACTTCTGTGATATCTTCCATTAGAAAATCCTCTAATTATATACTCTTCATTGTGTAAATGAGAAAAAAATAAAGACTTAGCAAGCCATCCTTCTCTAGCTCTTCCATTTTTAGTTGAATTTCTTAAAACAAAATTTAAGTATTCAGTAAATTCAGTGAATTTTCCAGTATGAGTTTTTATTCCAACAATAGGATACCATAACCCCTTAATTTTGCCACTATTTGTGCCTGATGATCTAAAAAACGCTAAAGATACTTTTTCAATTCCATAATTATATTTTATATTTACATCTATAATACCAATCATTCTAAATGGAGCAGTTGAATATACATTTGCTTTAAAACTTTCAGGATATATATTTAATATTTCATCTGAGTTTATCAAAACTTTTTCCCCCTTTGTTTAATGTGTTTTTTTATTTAAAATCAACCATGCAATATTAAAATAATTCTAAAAATTGCATGGTTGCTATATTAATCAAACTATATTTTTAATTTTTTCAAGTTGATTTCTTATATCTATAATATTTTGATAATTACCATCAATACCCATAAGCTTTTTTAAAAATATTTTTTCTTCTAAATTTAAATCTAATTCTTCATACCATGGTCTTTCTGGTAATCCATTTTCTATATAAGATGAATAATGCAAATGAATTAAAAAATCTGCTAAAAACCAATAATCCATAGTTTCAACATACCTTTTATTATCAATAATTCTTGCCAACCCAAAATCTATTAAAACCAATTCTTTATTTTCTCTTATTATCACGTTAGGAAGTCTAATATCTCTATGAACTATATTATTATCCTGTAACAATTCTATTATCTCTAATAATTTACTACAAATTTCATAAATTTCGTATTTTTTAAATTCATATCTGTCTCTAACTAAAACATCTTCAAAGACTTTACCTTCAATATATTCTAATATATATCCTTCTCTATCATCATCTTTAAAACTAGATATAAATTTAGGAAATTTACTATTATTTAATACTCTTAGTATCTTCTCTTCGTAAAACAATTTTTCTCTAGTTTCTTCAAGTGTGTCTTTTTTTAATTGTTTTATTACACATTTTTCATTATTGTCATTTATAGCCAAATATACAATACCATATCTACCTTCACCTATTATTTTTTTAATAGAATATCCGTTTACTATTTCATCTTTTTTGTAATATTTATCCATAGCACTAATCTCTATTATGAAAAATTATTATGAAATATTGCTATCGACTATATGATTGACTTGAATTGCTTCTTGATCTGCTATATGATTGACTTGAATTGCTTCTTGATCTGCTATATGATTCATCTGCATTACTTCTTGATCTACTATCTGAATAGCTTTCAGAATAACTATCACTATTTCTATTAGATCTATAGTATCTATGACCTCTACATGATTCATTTGTATAACAATTCATAAAAAACACCTCTATTATTTTTATCTATAAGTTATTTTGTACTTACTTTATAGTATGAAATACTTTATTATATTGTTACATATCTTTTTTAATTGTCTAATATTTTTCTATAAAATATTATCTACATATCTTTTTTTACTTATTTTATTTTCTCCTAATGTTCTTTATTCAATTATACATAAAAGTACCCTATAGAATAGACTTCTTTTATATTGTCTATCCCATAGGGTACATTTTATTATTTTAATTTCACCAAAGCTTTTTTATAATATGATTTTTAATTATCTACAATTTATTTTTCAGTATTTACACGATAATTGCTAATAGCATTTTTTAATGCTGTGACTCCAAGATTAGAACAATGCTTTTTATTTTCTGGTAATCCACCTAAAGCATCTATTATATCAACTTCCGTAATCTTTAATGCTTCTTCCAAAGTCTTTTTCTTTGCCAATTCAGTTGTCATACTGCTTGTAGCTATTGATGCAGGACAACCAAAAACTAAAAAACTTATATCCTCTATAATATTATTTTCCACTCTTATATAAATATTTAAATAATCTCCACAATTAGGATCACCATTAGATCCTTCTCCGTTTGAATCATTTATTACCCCCATATTTCTTGGACACATAAAATGATCTATAACAAGATTTGAATATTCTTCTTCATACATATAAACTACTTCCTAACTTAGAATTATTAAGTATTTTAGGCACAATCAAAAAATAACCAGTCCATTTGCCTTATTCTCTGTTATTTCCTTTACACCATTCTTTACAAAATTCTGCTTTTTTATTGCACATAACTTTTTTAGAGCCACAATTAGGACAAGTAAATCTATCTTGATCATAATTTATTTCATAAACTGTTTCACATTCTAAACATTTAAATTTACAAAGTTTTGTAGTATAATGTCCACCACTTATCTTTATTGCTTTACCTTCTGTTAGAGCAATTGCTATCTTATTTCTAGCACTATCTATAATATTTTGAAATGTTTGTCTTGATACTTGCATTTTTTCAGCACATTCTTCCTGATTTAATGCTTCAATATCTTTCAATCTCATTGCTTCAAGTTCTTCTACTTTTAAAATAATTTCCTCAAGTTCACATTTAGGTTTTCCCCATGGTACAAAATAATTATCTTCTGGGAAAAATTCCACTCTTCTAAATTTTGTTGGTCTAGCCATCCATATCCTCCTTGCATTTACTGCATACTCCAATTAGCATAATATTTAAATCATCTATCTCTAGATTATTATTCTCTTGAATTTTTTTATTCAACTTAATATACTCTAAGTTCAAATATTTATCTTCAATATCTATTATACTATTACATTTGGAACATTTAAAATGAATATGAAGAGGATTCCCACTAAAAATTTTTATTTCATAATAATTTGTACCATTAATATTTATTTCCTTTGTTATTCCTAATTTAGTAAAAACCTTTAAACTCCTATATATTGTAGAAACACCAATATGCTTGCTCTTAATTTTCTCATAAATCTCTTTAGCAGATAAATGAATATTAGAATTAATTACCTCTAATAATATTATCCTCTTTTGCACAGTAAACTTGTATCCATGCTTTTTAATTAAGTTTTTATAAAAAGAAATATTTTCGCTCATTTATTTTTTCCACGTATTAGTCATTACAATGACCTTCATGTGAGTGTTCAGTGCATATGCTACCTGTTGACTTTAGTTCTTTTTTTATAAATTTTTGAATAACATCATCACATAAGCCTTCAACACCTACAATAACTTCTATATTATTTTCCTTAAAAAGCTCTTGTGCTGTTGCGCCCATTCCTCCTGCAATTATTACATTTACATCATGTTCTTTTAAAAATACTGGTAAATAACCTGGTTTATGTCCTGGATTAGGTACAAATTCCTTCTTTGAAATTTCTTTTCCTTCTAAATCGTATATTGTAAATCCTTCACAATGTCCAAAATGTCCACTCACATATTTTTCTTCACTTGCAATAGCTATTTTCATTTTTAATTCCTCCTAATATTTTTATTTATATTAACAACTTTGCAATCAAATATTTTACAAATCACAAAATTGTAATTATCTTTTATACTATTATTTTGAATATTCCTTTAATAAATCATAGGTATACTTTATCATTTCATCACAAGTTATACCTTTTTTCTTAAGTTCAATACATTCTAAAGTTCCATATTTCTCTTTAACCTTAGTTACTACTTCCCTAGCAAATGCTCTTGAATTATTTTTTTCTTCATTTGTGTTTCTTCCCTTTAGTGCACCTACTACCATTAATGCTCCTGTAATTGCTCCACAAGTACTTCCTACAGTCATACCTGAACCGAAGGGACTAGCAAGTGATACAGGAATATTAAGTTCATTATCCTCATTAAATGCTTTAAGTATTGATTCAGCACAATTATATCCTTCTTTGTGCAATTCTACTGCTCTATCCATTTGCTTTCTCCCTTAAACTCTTTATTCATTCGTATTAAAAAATTTTCTTTATATTATTCCACATTTCTTTTATAGATTTACATGCTATACTATCTGGATAATTTATAATTGGTTTTAACTCATTTATAGATTTCATAACAGCATCATCATATGGAATTTTCCCTACTAAAGATATGTTTTTTTCTATTATAAAGTTTTCTATATTTTTACTCATATCTTCATTTATATCAAATTTATTTATACAAACCATAGTAAAAACTCCAAAATGTTCACATAATGCTACTACTCTCATTAAATCTTCAAGCCCTGATTTTGTTGGTTCTGTAACAATTAAAACAGCATCACTTCCTGTTATAGATGATATAACAGAACATCCTATTCCTGGTGAACCATCTACTATTGTTAACTTTTCATCAGTATTAAATTTTTTACCATTTTTTCTTAAATAACTTATTAGTTTACCTGAACCATCACTACCGATTTCCATCTCTGCTCTTGATATTATTCCACTATCAAGTTCAGTTATAAAAGTATCTGCAGTTTTTTCATCCTCTAAATTTATAGCTTTTTGTGGACACACTAATGTGCATGCTCCACAGCCTTCACATAAAAAAGCATTTATATTAAAATCTTTTATTGCATCAAATTTACACACACTCTCACATTTTCCACATTTGATACATAAGGTTTCATTTATAATTGCTTTTTTACTACCTAAAAATTTGTTTTTTTCAATGTCTTTACCTTTATAAAACATATAAAAATTAGGTGCATCAACATCACAATCTATCCTTATTACATCTCCTACAAGTTCTGATAGTGAGGTTGCAATTGTAGTTTTTCCTGTTCCACCTTTTCCACTTAAAACTACTAATTCCATTTTAAAACCTCCTTCACTTGTTCTGACAATTCATCAAATAAAATTTTATATTGTAAATTATCGTATAATACTTCTCCATTTGAATAAAGAGTTGCAGTATTTTTACTATAAGGTATAACACCAATTAAGTTTATTTTTTCGTTTCTGCAATATTTTTTTATGATGTTCTCTTCTCCATCATCTTTATTTATAATTATTCCAAATGGTATATTATATGTTTTTACAAGTTCTACAGCCATTTTTAAGTCGTGAAGTCCAAACTCTGACGGCTCTGTAACAAGTATAGCTCCATTAGCATATTTTAAAGCAGTTACCACATTACAAGATGTTCCTGGAGGGCAATCAATTAAATTAGTATTATGAGGTAAATCTTTAAGAAGTTCACGTATAACTGGTACAGCCATTGGTTCACTTATATTTAAAATTCCTCTGCTACAATTTATATCTCTTGCCATTCCAACTTCAATTTTTCCTAGTTCTCTTTTCTTATAAGTTAATGCATCATATTCACATACAATTTCACAAGCACCACATCCATGACATAACTTATTAAAAAGTATTATGTCATTTTTAACTTTTGCAATAGAATTAAACTGACATACCTCTACACACTTTCCACATAAAACACATTTTTCATCATCTATAAATGGATAATCTATCATAACCTGTTTAGTTTCATTTATTTCAGGCTTTAAAAATATAAATCCATTAGGTTCTTCTACATCACAGTCAATATAATTTGACTTTAAAGCAAGAGCAAGATTAGTAGAAACTGTAGTTTTTCCTGTTCCTCCCTTTCCACTAAGAACTGCTATATTCATCGCTTTACTCCTCCTATCTAATTATGCATTCCATGATGTGCCATACCTGCAATTTTTATTTCTTCAAGTTCATTATTGTTATACTTATTTAATGCAGATTCTATAGAAACACTTTCACACTTATACGCCTTAATTTCTGCTTTATCTATAAGTTCAAAAGCATTTGGCCCAAGGTTTCCTGTAATAATAACTTCAACATTTTCATCTATTACTTGATTAGCTGCTGCTATACCTGCACCCCCACTTGATGATTGGCCTTTGTTTTCTAAAATCTTAAAACTCTTATCTTCAGTATCGAATATTTGAAAATATTCACATCTTCCAAATCTTGAATCAAGTAAATCACTACTTACTTTTCCTTTTGCTGAAATTGCTATTTTCATTTTAATCATCTCCCATTTCATTATTGGCATTTGCTAATTATTATATTACTCTTTATTTTTATTATTGTCAAATGCCAATAATAATTTAAAGAAAATTTTTTAAATAATTTCAATTACATTTCCTGTGTTATTGTATACAGATTTATTTTCAAGCTTATCTTTATCTGAATTATTTTCGATAAGAGTAGTTATCCTTAAATCCATTTAGTTTTTCTCCTTATTACAAAAACTAATTTTAATACTATTCTAGACTATTAATAATTTCTTTTACTATAGGATCAAATATTAATTCTAAACTTTCATTTATTTTTTCATCTCCACAGTGTGACAAATTGCTTATACTTTTTATCATTGGAAGTT
Organism: Clostridium sp. ZBS15; assembly: GCF_023845705.1. Lineage (NCBI taxonomy): Bacteria > Bacillati > Bacillota > Clostridia > Eubacteriales > Clostridiaceae > Clostridium > Clostridium sp. ZBS15. The sequence continues at coordinate 22,565 of NZ_JAMQHY010000014.1, read as the reverse complement.
CTCCTAAAAGTTTTAAATTCATTTCTTTTAAAAACTTTTCAGTACTTTCTCCATCAAATAATTTAGTTTTTTTACCACACTCAGCACAAGTTATATAGCTCATATTTTCAACAACGCCTAAAACATTAATATTCATTTGTTTTGCCATATTTACTGCTTTAGAAACTATCATAGAAACTAAATCTTGTGGAACAGATACCATCACTACTCCGTTTATTGGCATTGACTGCATTACTGTTAATGCAACGTCTCCTGTTCCCGGTGGCATATCTATTACTAAATAATCAAGCTCTCCCCAAAGTACATCATTCCAAAATTGTTTAACCATTCCCGAAATTATTGGACCTCTCCAAATTACTGGATCTTCTTCATTTTCCATCAATAAATTCAAAGACATAACTTTTATACCATCACCAGTTTCCACTGGTAATATCATTTCATTATAACTGCACGCCTTTTTATCACTTAAACCCAAAAGTCTTGGGATACTTGGACCAGTTATATCAGCATCTAAAACACCAACATTATATCCAAGTTCCTTTAAATACTTTGCAATAATAACAGAAATTGATGATTTTCCAACTCCACCTTTTCCACTCATAACACCAATAACTTTTTTTACATTATTTAAAGGATTATTCTCGATCATACACTTTTCTTTATTCTTACTACATCCATTATTTAACGCACATGAATTACAATCTGACATAAAATCATCTCCCTATATTAATTGGCATTTGCCAATATAATATTATTACTATTTTTGGTTATTGTCAAATGCTAATAACTTTTTTTGTATTTATTATTTTTTATCAATATTTTTATAAACTCAATTGAAAATACTCATAAAAAATCACCTGAGAAATAAAATCTCAGGTGATTTTTTCTAATTTTTATTTTCTATTTTTCTTTAGTTTCGCTTATTATACTTTTCATTTGATCCTTGCTTAAAGCACCACTTACATATCCATAAACATTTCCATCTTTATCTATCATAAATGTAGTTGGCAAAGACATTATTCTATAATTATTAAATACCTCTCCACTCTCATCAAAAACTACTGGGAATGTATATCCCTGCTCATTTAAGAATTGTTTAATTCCTTCTATGTCCTTTTCTTCTCCACCAGGTTGTGCTACTCCTAAGATAATAACATCATCTTTATTATAATTAAATTCTTTGTATAGCTCTTCTATATGAGGCATCTCCATACGACATGGCGGACACCATGTTGCCCAGAAATTTAAAAATACAGTTTTACCTTTGTAATCAGATAATTTATGAACATTTCCATACTGATCCTTTAACGTAAAATCAAATGATGGCTGCAAAGATTCCTTTTCTATATTTTCATTACTTGAATTTGTACTATTAGAATTATTTCTCTCTTCCGATTCTTTAATATATTGTTCTTCTCTTTTAATCTCTTCTTTTTCTTCTGATGTTAATTTAGTATTTTCATTACTTCCTACTTGATTTAAATAACCTGTAACATTATTTAACCATCCTGTAAAAGTCATTACTCCCATAATTATCATTAGGATTCCACCTATTTTTATTGTATACTTCATAACATTTTTATTATTTTTTATAAAATTTAAAGCTTGAGTTGTAAAAAGACCTAATATTAAAAATGGTATTACAAAGCCTAAGCAATATATTAAAACCAATAAATTTCCAATAGCGGCATCTTTAGCACTTGATGCAAGAATTAAAACTGATGATAAAGCTGGACCAACACAAGGTGTCCATGCAAAGCTAAATGTAAATCCCATTATATAAGCTATTAAAGGATTTACCTTTTTTCCATTTAAGTTTATTTTTAATTTACGTTCTCTTTGCAAAAATTTAAATTCAAAAATTCCCATTTGGAATAAACCTAAAATAATTATAATAATTCCACTAATTTTAGTGAAAATCATTTTATTATTATTAAGAAATGTTCCTATTGTGGTAAATGAAATTCCTAGTATGAAAAAAGCTGTTGAAATTCCTAGTACAAAAAATATAGTGTGAAATAATACTTTTTTTCTTTCATAAGTATATGTACCATCATTATTTTGTTTTTTAGCATTTCCCGCTAAATATCCAATGTAAAGTGGTATTAAAGGTAATACACAAGGGGATAGAAATGAAACTATCCCCTCAAAAAATACTAATAAATAACTTACATTACTTACAGAGGTTATTCCTTCAAACATTTTATAAATGAACCTTTAATTTATTTGTTATATTTTCTTTTGGCATAAATCCAGTTAAATTTTCTACTGCTTTTCCATCTTTGAATATTATCATTGTAGGAATAGAAAATACACCGTATTTTTCTGCTATTTCTCCACTTTCTTCTATATCTAATTTAAACAATTTAGCCTTATCATTAAATTCATTACTAAGATCTTCAAATATTGGAGCTAACATCTTACATGGACCACACCAATCTGCAAAAAAATCAACCATAACTACACCTTTAGTATTTTCTACCTTTTCCATAAACTCTCTACTATTTATAATTTTAGCCATAATAAAGCCTCCTATCATATTAAAATATATAATAATATATTTGTTAATTTTATTATACTTGTATTTCTATAATACTTAAGTGACTTAATCACATTAAATTACTATAAAATACTATATTTATTATTTTAATGATTAATAGTAATGTTTAAAAATATCTCGTCCTATAAAGCCTATGCAACATATTAATTGGTATTTATCCTCTGTTTTCTCTTTTTTTTCTAAAGTTTCTTGATTTTTGTCCGTATAAATAATCAGCACCAAATATTATAACTATACAAAAAAGGGGGAAAATTAAATGAAAACTACTAAAAAACTTCTTAAGTCATTTGCACAAGGATTATTAGCAGTTATGCTTATCAATGGATTTGCATATATTAGTGATTTTAAAACTAATAACAATGTTTTTCTATCAGGCATAACAGAAGATAATTCTGCAAAAGAAACTACAGATAAAAATGTAATTACTGAAAATATTAGTGATGAAACAAAAAATGTTGTATCAGATAATAAAACAGATAATAGTTTATCTGAAAAAAATGTATTAGATGAGGGCACACAAACAGATGGTGACTTACTAAATACAGATTCTGTACAAGCTATTAATCCCATTACTATTAATCCTATAGTTGATCCTATCAAATCTATTGAAGAACCAATTATAGAAGATATACCTCTTATAAGAGATACTTTAAAAAATGAAATTAATGATATTGATAAAAATATCTATGGATTATCATATAACCCTGATAAGATACTATCTTCAAAAGGTGAAAGCGTTGATAGCTTTGTGCCTGCTCAAGGTTTTGATACTCCAAATAAATATATTGTAGTAAAAAGAGAAAAGAAAAGTATATCTGACTCTACTGCAGATATTTCAATAATAGACTCAATTAATGATAGAACTTACCCTGGTGCTATTCAACTTGCAAATAGAAATCTTGTAGAAAACAAACCAGATATAATTTCTTGTAAAAGAAAACCAATAACTATAAGTGTTGACTTACCTGGAATGAGTGATGATGGTAGTAAAGTTGTTAATTCACCAACATACTCTACTGTAAATTCTTCAATAAATTCTCTATTAGATACTTGGAATACAAAATACGCATCTAAATATACTATTCCTACAAGAATGAGCTATACTGATGCTATGGTATATAGTAAATCTCAATTATCTACAATGTTTGGTTGCAATTTCAAAATTTTAGACAAAGCATTAAATATAGATTTCAATTCTATATTTAAAGGTGAAAAACAAGCTATGGTTGTTGCATATAAACAAATATTCTATACAGTTAGTGTAGATGCACCTGAAAAACCTTCTGACTTATTTGGCGACAATGTAAGCTTTGATGAATTAGCTTTAAAAGGTGTAGATAACGAAAATCCACCTGCATATGTTTCTAATGTAGCCTATGGTAGAACAATTTATGTAAAACTTGAAACTACATCTAAGAGTGCAAATGTTAAAGCAGCATTTAAAGCTTTAGTCTCTAACCAAGATATCAGTGGTAACACAGAATATGAAGATATCTTAGAGCAAAGTTCATTTACAGCTACAGTTCTTGGTGGTGGTGCTGAAGCCCATAACAAAGTAGTTACTAAAGATTTTAATGAAATACAAAATATAATACAAAACAATTCAGTATATAGTCCTAAAAATCCTGGCTATCCTATTTCATACACAAGTACATTCTTAAAAGATAATAGAATTGCTAGTGTAAATAATAAAACAGAGTATATTGAAACAACATCAACAGAATATACTAATGGTAAAATTGTTCTTGATCATAGTGGTGCTTATGTTGCTCAATTTGAAGTAACTTGGGATGAAGTTAGCTATGATAAAGATGGTAATGAAATAATAGAGCATAAGATTTGGTCTGGAAGTGATAAAGATAAAACTGCTCACTTTAATACAGAAATATATCTAAAAGGAAATGCTAGAAATATTTCCGTTAAAGCATGGGAGTGTACAGGCCTTGCATGGGAATGGTGGAGACAAGTTATAGATGCTCAAAATATCCCACTAGTAAAAGAAAGAACATTCTCAATATGGGGTACAACATTATATCCTAAAAAATCTGTTGAACCAGAAATTTAAATTTTAAAACATCACTTTTTTATTAAACACCCAAAAATAAGGTTAAAATAAACTTAACTTACGTATAGTTTATTTTAACCTTTTATTTTAATTATATTTCTATTTTAATGTGATTTTATCATATCCTATTGCTTTTTTAGGGCATACTGTTACACATTTACCACATTGTATGCAATCAGGATGACTTAAAATATCCCCCTTATATTCATAAGGAACTATTCCTAAAGGACATTTTTTTTCACATATTTTACAAGATACACATGAAGATGATACTTGCAATACTTTTTTGTTTTTCCTAAATTTTGATATAACTGATGCTATAGTTCCCATAGGACAAAAATGACACCAAGTTCTATGATTATAGAATAAAGATAATACTATTCCTATTAAAGTTGTTACAACGATCATTCTATAAAATACCATGCCAATACCATATAAATTTCCTAAGTTTTGTTTAATTCCTATACCAAACATAGACATCATAACAACAACTACTATTGCTCTAAAATAATAAGATTTTAAAAATTTAGGTACTTTTCTTTTATTGCTAAATTTAGAAACTACATTGTCATAAAAATTTCCTCTTGGACATAAATTACCGCACCAAAATCTCCCCTTAGCAACAGAAACAATTACAGGTGCAACCATACATATAATAGCTAACAAAGCAAATCTTAAATCAATTAGTCCTAATATTATAAAAGCTATTAACATTATAAATGAATATTTTTTCCATAATTCTAAAAATTTTTTCACTAGAATTCCTCCCAATTTACATATTATATTAAATTAAAATTTCTATTTCATTGTGTACAGATCAGTTTATCTTTTTTCATTTTATTAGATAAACCTTTATTTTTCTGTAACTTTATCACATATTAAAAAACTTTTAATATATTTTTTTTTATATCTATTAAAATAGAAATTTATATTATTTTTAAAATAAACTATATATAAACAAAAAAATATAGTCTATGATACTAACAAATAGTTTTGTATCATAGACTATATTCTTATAAACTTACATTCATATTATATTTTAGAAATTATTTATTTATTTGTTTTTAATGTTTATTATTTATTTTAGAAATTTTTTATTTATTTTTTAATATTTATTTTGGAAATTGTAATCTTATTATACTAAATCTTTTATATACTTATTTTTTTATATACTTATTTTTATATAACCTGTGTTTTAACTGCTCATCCAAATTGTTTATGAATATTTGAACACAATACTAAAACACATCCTTATTAAACTATTCTACTACTACCTTAGCATTTTCAGCTAAGTTAAATAATTCTGAACTTACAAATATAGTATTATTTTTTACCATTGTTTTATTTCTTAAATAATACCCAGTATCTTCTGTTTCTAACATATCGCTATCAATAGCTACAGTATAAGTTTTAGAACCTTCTTTTGTAATGTTAAGCATAGTTGTTTTATTAAAAGGCTTAACTTCATATCCAAGTTTTTCTGAAACTAAATTTAATGGAAGCATTAATGTTTCACCTTCCATAAATGGAGCTTCACTAGCTTTAAAATTAATATCTTCCCCATTAACACTTAACTTATCTGCAGAAGCTTTTATTACTCCACTGTATTCATAAGGCATAAGTAAACACTTTTCTACATTTACCTTTTCTGGAAGCTGTAAAGTTTGAGGTTCATTTGGATTATACTTTGTCCATAAAAATATTTTTGATCCAACCTCAATATTATCCATAGTTACAATATTTCTTGTTAAGTAAGGAGATATATTCGTATCCTTATTTAATGTTGCTTGTAGTAATCCATCATCACTTGTAACAGTTATACTTCCATCATCATTTTTCTTTATATCCTGAACTTCCATATAATTAGGAACTTTAAAATCCTGGGGTATATTAACAATAATAGCTTCTGCCGTAGTTATAGGTGGTAAGCTCATTGTCATTATTGGGCTAGTATATGCATAAATATCATCATTTATATTTATATCATTAATAGCAACTGGTAATCCACTAACTGCATCTATTATCTTAGTTTCATCAGATATATTTAATATCATATCATTGTTCATGTTACTTGAATTTTTAATATGAATTTGCTTATCACCCTTCTCCTTTACGCTTCCCCATGCTGTTGAGAATTTTGGCATATTAAATACTTCTTGGCTTTCTGTTGCTGCCACATTATCTGATGTAGTTAGTACATTGGCAGATACATATTGTGGCACTCCCATAAGAACTGTTAAGGCTATAGCGCTTCCTAAAATTCTTTTTGTTATTTTCATTTTAATCATCTCCTTCACTTATAAAACAATTCTACTCAGGAAAATGTTGCACTTATTAGAAATTTATTATTAAAAAATTATTTTCTATTAAAAAATTATAATTAATATATTTTTTTGCAATAATATTTTCTCTATTTATGTACTTTAAGTTATAAATATATAAAAGGAGGAATAAGAAGTATTCCTCCCCTTTTTCACTTTACTTTTTTAGTTCTTTGAGTAATTTATTATACTCGTTTAGAACTTCATCAAGTTCTTGACTAGCTGCAATAACTTTAGGATTTAATAAATTGTTTTCTTCACTTATAAGTTTTTGCAAAGCTTGTCTTAATTTTAAGATTTTGTTATTCATTTCTTCAACCATTATAATATTACACCTCCTTTCGCTATTTAATTATCAGCGTCTGAAGGTCTCTTACTTTAAATAAAATAAAAAGAACCCTATCCAATCAATAGAGTTCTTATATATTCTTATTTAACTATTTAAGTTTTTTTAAATATCGCTTCTTATACTTAACTTTAGCTATCTTACTAATATCTTTTATAGTTTTATAATTAGTAAAACTACCTACAACACCGATTATAGGTAATCCTTGTATAAATTTGCTTGTCAGCATTGAAGATGCCATTTTTTTAGATGTTTCATTAATTAATTCGTCTACACTATGTTCTATTTTAATCCCATTATTTATTTGTTCTCCTACTTTATCAATCTCTTCAAGATATTTTCTTTTTTCTTCTCCTGTAGTCATAGCACTAGAAATAACGTTTAAAATATATATTCTTTCATCATCATTATCATAGTGGAAACCATATCCTAAGCTTATTTCATAAATAGTTTTTAATATAACCCCTATAAAAATTGGAATATCAGGTAAACCTATACCTAAAACTCCTAGTATTCCGCCTTCTAATACACCTATTGATTTATTTAAAAATACTTTTCTATTTGTTTTTTTATCAATTCTATTTATATTCTTTTTATTAGTTTGTATATTCACAGCATAATCATCTATATTAAACTCTTCATTTATTTTCTCTTTATCAAAACTTTTTTCAATAATTTTTACACCTTTTTTAAAAACAATATTAAAACCTTTTTCAAATGCTAATTGCAAAGTTTCTTCAAGTTTATCTGGAATTTTTTCTTCTAGCTTATTCTTATATGGTGATATTTTTTTATTTAAAAAGCTTTCTTTCTGTTCTACTAATAAATTTTCTTCTTTTTTATTAATAATTTTCAATTGTTTTGTTAAAACTTTTTCTTTTTTAGATAAAATTCTTTTCATAATTTTAATGCTCCCAATCAATATTAAATTTTATTTTATATTACCTTTTCAAAAGCTATTCTTTCACTTTTATCTTCTAAGTATATTATACCGCAATACTGAAAGTTATTCTTTTTAAGTAAATTTTGCATAGGTTTATTTTCTATATGTGTGTCTATTTTTATACTATGTATATCTTTATTTAAACAAATTTTTTCTATATTTTTAATAATTTTAGATGCTATCCCTTCCCCCTTATACATGTTATTTACAGCCATTCTATGAATAACCGCATATTTACAATTACTAATCCATTTGCCATCACAAATAGTATCATATGATTTTTCTCCATCAAAAGAAATTGCTACTGTAGCAACAATTTGTTTATCTTTTAAAAATACATATGAATAATCATTTTTAATATCTTCTTTTATTGTATCAATGTTAGGATAATTATTTTGCCACTGATTTATTTTTTGTTCTTTAAAATATATTTGTGCCTCATTAATAACTTTCATTATATTACTTATATCTTCTTCTATTGATTTTTTTAATTCCATATACACCCTTCTTTCATAAATAAAAATACATTTAAGTTGCTTTAAATTACTTAAATGTATTTTTACTTTCTAAATTATGTGATTATATTATAATATTTCTATTCTAAAAGTTCCAAAACTTTTTTACCATTAACATTGTGTTTACTGCAAAATTTCATAAATTCTTCATTATATTTTTCATCTGTCATATTAGCAGTCTTTGTAAATTTATCTATTTCTCCACTTTCTGATTTGAAAATACAATCTCCATAAGATGTTTTTCTAAATAATCCATTTTTCAAAATTACATCCACACATCCTAATTGTTTATTAACCATGTACTCCATTCTTCTTCCCCCTATTTTTATTGTAAATTTATCTTACAGCTAACATTTATTCATATCTTTTAATAAAGTATATACTAGTTCTAAAATTTTATTTACTAATAACATATAATTATTTTTAATATATATTTATAATCTCTCTTCTAAATTCAAATATATTCACTTTAATATCATTTTCCATTTATTGGTATAATAAAATATTTTAACACAACTAAATATTTTTACAAGTATAACAATTTGTAAAGAATATAAACATTATTCTTTAATATACAATATCATTGAAATCTTTTCTCTATTTCTATTCTACACTATATAACCTAAGAACAGTATAGATTAATAAAATCTATAATTTTTCAGGAAAATTTTGTAATAATGTATAAAGTTTCCTGAAACTAATTCGATAATATAAATATAATAATATTCTAAAATATAGCTTAATATTAAAAACTATTATAGAAAGAAAGTGTTTGTATGGAATTTATAAATATGAAAACTACCAATTCTAATATTGATAATTCTTTAAATATTAATAATAAATTGAATAAGCTTAAAGATTCCAATTTTGTTGACTTTCTAAATAAATCAAATAAAATAGTAAATCAATTAAAAACTCAAAACAATATATCTAATGAAGCAAAAACTGCTATATCAATTATAGAAAAAGCGCTAAATATTAATATAAGTAGTCATGATTATAAAAATAATGGTAAATTAGATATTATGGGTATTATAAGAAAACATGGTGATAAGCTTTCCACTAGAGATACTGCAGATTTTAAGGATAGTTTAATGGTTTTATTGAATCAAGGTTTAATTGAAAGTCATGATTATTTTGAAGCTATAAAATGGATTTCCTTAAAATCAAGCTTTAAAAAATCAGATGACAAATGTGAAGATGAATTAATTAAAAGTGTTGGTGAAATAGATAAAAAATCTGAATATAAATAATCATTAACTAACTTATTTATAAAAAAAATAGTAGCTTCTAACTATTAGAAACTACTATTTTTATTTAATTTAAAACAGAACCTAATTTTAAATTAGTATTATATTTTATGACAAATTAGTATTAGGTTCCTTAGAAAATTTTATTGAATTGTTATTTTTTAAATTTACTAACTGTGGTAATGCAACCCCTATTAAAATTATTATAACTCCTACCCACTTTATCATAGAAACCTCTTCTTTTAGAATAACAATAGACGCTATAATAGCTACTGGTAATTCTCCTGCTCCAAGAATAGTTGATAGGCCTGTACTTAATTTAGGTGTTCCTATTGCAAAGAATAACACTGGTAATACAGCTCCAAATACACCTAGTATAATTCCATATTTCCATATTCCTTGTGATAAACATCCATTAGAGAAATAGTTTGGACAAATAGCAAAGGCAACTAATAATGCTCCTGTTGTTACACAAAAGCTTCTATTAACTGATGGTATTTGAGTTTCCACTCTTCCACTAAAAAATACAAATAGAGAATATGAAAGCGCTGCCATAAGTCCAAATATTATTCCACTAAAGCTCCACTTAAAGTTATTACTATTAATTACCCCACTAGCTAATATAGTTCCAATAAATAATATTATAATAGATAATATTTTTATTTTTGATGGAAATTTCTTATCTACTATGGATTCAATCAATACTCCAATCCATGTAAATTGAAATAATAGTACAACAGCAAATGATGCTGGAATACTTTCAAGAGATAAGTAATAAAAAACAGTTGTTGCACATGTACTTATTCCGATTAATGCAAGTGAAATGAACTGTTTTATCGTAATATTTCTTCTAGATGAGATTAGCATTATGATTAACATAGTTAACCATCCAAATAAAAATTGACTCATAACAACATCTTTAAATACAAACCCATCATTATATGCTATTTTTACTAGTGTCGATAATACTCCATAACAACAAGCTCCTAAAAATACAAATAAAGAACTTTTAAATAAATTCATAATAAACTCCTTTTTTAATTTCAGTAATATAAAATAATTACTTTAAATTTTTATCATTAACGTATAACTAATTATGTAAATGTGTATATTCATCTCCTTTCATAAAGAATAAAAAAAGCCATATATTCTCCCGTTTTGAAACCAAAAAACTGAAAAATATATGGCCATTAGGCAATAATTATTTAATTATTTGGCTCTGTTTTTAAACATAGCCTATTATTTAAATTATAATATTAATATATATTTTTTTCAAGCATTTATATCAATACTCTTTCACTGCTTTTATAATCATTTACAAAGTGTGATTACTTTAAATACATATTTAATATCATTTATTCATCGTAACTTAAATTAGTATGAATAAATGATATTACTTTAAATATTCTATACTTTTCTTTTATAGTAAACTCTTGAACTTTTTCTTCTCCTCCCCACAGCTTTACATTAACTTTTAACTCATTGTTATTATTGCTATAAATAATAACTTCACCAATTATATTGTTAAACTTCATTAAATCTATTACTTTTTTATTAAATTCTTCATATGAATTCTTAGCAAATTCTGCTTTCACATCCTTAGGTAAATTATGTGCAAGTATTTCTTTAACTGTATCCATATTGTCCTTAATTTCATTTGTTACTATATAATTTATCTTATCTTCTATATTTTCAGTTTTAACTTTTTCCTCATTTATATTTTCTTCTAATGCCATCATATCTTGCTTTATAGCATTCATTTCACCAATCACTATGTTGATTCTTTTAGTTAATTCACCACTTGCCTTAATTATTTTACTAAATTCCTCTATATTATCTTTTTCCTGTTTTAAAATTGAATAGAAATCAGAAACCTTTTTATCCATTACTCTACACCCTAACTTTACTTATTTTTAAGATCATATTTTAAAGATAAGCTATGTCTTAAATATGTATTGACATATTTAATTAATACCTCTCACTTTGCTGATGTATATATTATTTTGCTAAAGCATTAACTAAATACATTATCAATTTGCACTAACTAATATCAAATATAAAATTCGATTCAAACTACACTTTTACATTACATTATTAAAATATATGATTACAAAATATAATTTAGCACCTTAACATAAACAATTTGACAATAACATTATGTAATGATATATTTTAGTTAAAATATGGAAAAAAACAATTAGAGCACTATACATAAAATACGGGGGTACTTATCATGGAAGAAATAAAAAAAGAAACTATATCAAGTAAAATTATTTTTTTAAAAGATTGGCTTATACCTATACTTATAGCTCTTATACTTGGAATTTTAATAAATAAATTTATGTTTTTTAGTGTTTTTGTTCCGACTGGTTCTATGATTCCAACTATAAATGAAGATAACAAGGCACTTGTAACTAGAGTTAATAATCTATCTAGTATTACAAGAGGAGATATAATAGTATTTCAATCTGATGAGCTTAATTTAACATTAGTAAAGAGATTAATTGGTTTACCTGGTGATAAAATAAAAATAAAAAATGGAGTTGTATTTATTAACGGTGAAGAACTGGTTGAAGATTATGTAAAGAATAAAGATTATTCCTACTCCGGTGAATTCGATGTTCCTGAGGGAAAGTATTTCTTTTTAGGTGATAATCGTCCTGATTCAAATGATGCTCGACTTTGGAAAAATCCTTATATTGACGGCTCTCATATAAAAGGAAAATTCAAATTCATTTTCTATCCATTTGAAGATTTTGGATTTGCAAAATAGTTTTTAATTCTTTAGGAATTTATATTATTAAAAAATTTGTGGATAA
>NZ_JAMQHY010000014.1:0-9634 GCF_023845705.1 Clostridium sp. ZBS15 | reverse complement strand
CTTAGCGATTTTGTTCTAAAAGCTATGTTTTAACAAAGTGTGGATATATGTATACGCAAAATATATCCACACATATTTAAAACATATCTTAATATTTTATCATTTAAATATATAATTATTTTAAAGTAGAGCTAAATTTAACTATAAGATTTTTTTAATGCTTGCTTTAATATTCTTGGATCTTTTTTATATTGTGTTATTGGACAAATTTTTTTATGCTTTATATTAAATAAAGTATATACTGCTATCCTAGCTGCACGTACAGAGTACTCTTCTGTAAACACCATATCTCCTGGTATTTCAACAAATTGACTAATCATTGCAAAATTTGTTGAGCCATTAGGTACAACTTTAGGACGATCACTCATCTTGCGTGGTTGAAATTGTGAATCTATATATGGCATCATGCAAGGAATAACATTAACTATAGATTCTTTTATCTCATCAATTTTATCTTCAAAATGCAAATGATGTAATAACTCTATTAAGATTTCTTCTCCAGTACACTCACGCATAGGTTTCTTTACATAATCTCCTTCTCTATCAGTGTACAATCCATATCCCCAGAAAATAGTAGTATCAAGTGGTTGATTTTTGAAGTGTGGTTGAGCAGCTATAACTATGCTCATTAGCCAACTTGAATCTTTAAAAGTCATTAATGCTCCACTACCTGGAATATTTCCAGAAAATTGCTCTATAAGTTTTAATAATTTATTTCCTTTACAAGTTACAGTAAAGCTTTCCCAATTAGTTTTCTCTGGATATTTAAAAAATGGTTCAGGATTTCCAAGTCCAATTTTCTTTTTAGCTATTTTTTCCCAAAGTTCAGCCGACATTGGGTTATCTATTTTATACTCTGCTGGTGTATTGTAATCTCCTAATGTTGCATTATCAGTCATACAACCATTAGTCATAATACATACATCATCATCTTTTAATTCGATTATTTTTTCTCCTTCCGAATCTTTTATGTGTATTGCAGTAACTGTAATCTCTTCTCCTTCTTTAAAATCCAGATCTGTTACTGTTGCATTAATACTAAAATCTACTCCAAAGTCTTCTAAATAAGATTTTAATGGCATAATAACTGATTCATATTGATTGTATGTTGTACGAGTTACTCCTTCTAAAGTTTCAATACGTGAGAATTCAAATATCATGCGTTCCATATAGCGTTTAAATTCAAATAAACTAGACCACTTTTGGAATGCAAATGTTGTTTGCCACATATACCAAAAATTTGTTTCAAAGAAATGTGGTGTATGTTCAAACCATTCTTCAATAGTCATATCATCTAATTTTTCTTCTGGAGTTGCCATTAATTTTCCAAGTGCCATACGATCAGCATTATTAAATCCCATACTCTTTGTATCTTGTATTACACCATCTTTATCAACTAACCTAGCTTGTGCATGTGTTGGATGTAAATGATCAAAATTTAAAATTTCCTCAGTAACGCTTTTTCCTGGAAACTCTAATGATGGAATACTCGAAAATAGATCCCAAAAGTTTTCATATGTTTCTTCATTGAGCATTCTTCCACCACGACATATAAATCCATTAACTGGATTACCTCCACCATCATTACTACCCCCAAGTATTTTCATACCCTCTATAATATGAATATTTTCACCTTCAAAATTGCAATCTCTTATAAGATAAGCTGCACCAGCTAATGAAGCTAAACCTCCACCTACAAAGTACACATCTTTGCCTTCATTATTCATATATTCAAATGATTCTGTAAAAATTTTATTTTTAGCTTTATTTTTAACTTTATTTAACCCTAAAGTTGCTGCTGTTGCTACTCCTGTTATTGCACCTAAAGTAAGTAATATATTGACATTCTTATTTTTTTTCATCTTCTTACCCATATAACATTCCTCAACTTTCATTTTTAACTTATTTATTATTTTATCAATATTATATTTTAATCCAATTAAATTACAATTATACAAATTCTATTATAATTTAATTATAACTTATTTTTATTTGTAGAATAAAAAATTTAAGCTATAAAAAATTTAAGTATTTTTATAGCTTAAATAACATTAACATTTATTAAATTATATTTTTTAAACATCCTGAAAAATTATCATACCATCTTCTTGTGCTACTAATCCTTTTTCTTCTAACTTTTCTAATTCTATATCTAAATCAAATTTCTTATTCATTTTATCGTCTTTTTCATTTTCATATTTTGAAAAAATCTTTTTAAGTTCATAATAACTTATTTCTTTTGCCTCACTTATTTTATTAATTAATTTTAAAGAATAATTAGAATATTTATTCACAATATCACTCCTTATTATAAATTTAGTATATAATTTATGTAATTAAGCAAGACTATAAGATATTTTCGTTTGTTGTTATATTATACTAAATGTGGTAACTCAATTATTACTATATTATTAATATTACTTCCTATCATTATTAATATCAAAAAATTTATTGACATCATTTTATATATTTCATACAATTTTTACAAGAAACATTTTTATTAGGAGATAAAATATGAGGATTTTAAAGGATTATTTTGTAACATTTTTAATTTTAACTGTATTAATTATCACATTGTTTTTTTGCGTTTATTATTTTCCACAACAATCCGAGGACATAGTACAAGCTAAAAACATTGAATCAAATGAAGATAATGAAAATTATGATAAAGTTCATATTGATAGTGATAATTCTCATAGCTCCAATACAGAAAATATTGAAAATGTTAAAACTGTTGAACCTACTAAACTAATTACTGGCACTAAAATAAGCAAAGATTTATTTAATGCAAATTTAAGTGATAATGAAAAATTGAAAATTTTAAATGATAGTAAATATAATCTTGAGGATAGAATCCTTTTTTATTTAGGATCTGATAGCGATCGCGTTGGATTTATATACTATGATTTAAACTATAATAAATATATTGAGCTTAATAAAAGTAATACTTTCATTGCTGCAAGTACTTATAAAGTTAAATTAAATGTATTGACATATGAAAAAAATAAGACAGATAAAAATTTACTTAATAAAAAATTAGATTATAAAGAGGATGATTATGAAGAAGGGACAGGAATACTTCAAAATTTATGTGACATTCCTCCTACTCCAATTAGTGAATTATTAGATTTATCTATAATTAATTCCGATAATATTGCTACTAATATGATTGGTTCATATTTAGGTGGACATGATCAAGTTAGAAAAGAAATTAATGAAATGTTTAATATTTCAATACCATATAATGAAAATATAACTACTCCAGAAACTGAATTCAGAATTTTAAAGCATATTTATGACAATAAAAGTGATGTAACTTACTCTCATTTAATTGATGTTTTAAAATCTACTGATTATCATGATAGAATAGATAAATATATCCCTCATAACATAGTTGCTCATAAAGTAGGTTCTAGTAATGAATACATACATGATATAGCAATAGTATTTCCGGACAACCCTTACATATTTATAATTTATACAAAAGATTTAGAAAATGCTGAAGAAAAAATAGCTCAGATTTCAAAGACAATTTATAATTATCAAGTTAATAATCGCATAATAAATTAAAGGTGGCTACGCCACCTTTTTTAGTTAAGAATGGAGAGTTAAGAATTAAAAGTTTTGGTTGAAAATCTTTAAGACTTTCTAAAAATATAATTTCAAAATTCCAATAAGGAATTTTTTCCTTAACTCTCCACTTTCCACTATCAACTTTCAACTAACATCTATTCATATCTTAGTGCCTCAATTGGATCAAGTTTCGCAGCTTTATTAGCTGGATAATATCCAAAGAACACTCCAATAAACATAGAAAACGTAAAACTAATTAATATTGTAGGAACAGATATAACAACTGGCGATTTTAAAACTAAAGACGTAATAATTCCCATCCCTATACCTAACACTATTCCTATTGTCCCACCTATTGCACATATTATAGCTGATTCTACTATAAACTGCATTTTTATATGAGAACTTTTTGCACCTAATGCTTTTCTAGTACCGATTTCTTTTGTTCTCTCTGTAACAGACACTAGCATTATATTCATTACTCCAATACCACCAACAAGTAATGATATTGCTGCTATGACCGAAATAGCCAAAGATACTTTTCCAAGAGCTGAAGTCATTTCTTTTAGCTCACTTTCCATATTACGAACCTGAACTGTCCAGTTTTTATTATTTTTATATAGATTTTTAAAATATTTACTAAAATCATTTGTTAATTTCATTATATCAGCATCTGCCTTTGGCTTTACAGTGAAATATGAATAATTTTTGTTCTTAGCAGATTCTTTAGATGTAGTTACTGGAATATATAAATTAGTTTGCATATCTTTTTCCGATGATCTACTACCTCCATCAAAAGGTGATGCTTCAAATTTATATACACCTACAACTACATAACTTTTAATATCATCTCCTACATATACCTTAATCTCTTTTCCTAAGGGATCTATATTTTTTTTAAATATATTATTTACAAATTTATCAGATACAACAGCAAGTTTTCTCTTTCCTTTTACATCCTTATCATTTATAAATCTACCTTTTAATAGCTTTATATTTTTGGCATCTTTATACCCGTCATTTACACCCATAATACTTACATTAGCATATGAATATCCTTCTTTTGCTTTTCCTGATCCGCCATGTTCAGATACACTTATACTATCAATGTCATTGCTAAATTTTTCTTTAAATTCATCAATCTGTTCTAATGAAAAGCAATCTTCTTCTGTCATTTTATCCCATGCATTTGAATCATAGCTCATTCCATCTTCTCCTTCACTCTTAGGAGAGATGGAAACATCTATATTTGTTGCTCCATTGCTAGCTAATGTACTTGTTAAAGATGAAGTTATGGCATTACCAATTGATACTATTCCTATAACAGAAGAAATTCCAATAATTATTCCAAGCATCGTAAGAATAGAACGCATCTTGTTTGATTTAATTCCAGCTATGGCAAGCATTATATTTTCTTTTATAAACATAACTTTTCACCATCTGGAAATTTCTTAGAATAATTCTTATTATAGTCATCAGATATTATCTTTCCATCCTTCAACGTTATAATTCTTTCAGTTTCTAATGCTAATTCATAATTATGAGTTATAAATACAATAGTCTTACCTTCTGTTTCATGTACTTTATGAAATAAATCCATAACTAATCTTCCAGTTTCTGAATCTAATGCTCCTGTAGGTTCATCAGCAAGTATTATACTTGGATCATTAACTAAAGCTCTAGCTATTGCCACTCTTTGCTTCTGACCACCAGAAAGCTCATTTGGAAGATGATTAATTCTATCTTCCATTCCTACAAGCTCTAAAAGTTTTTTAGCACGTTCTATTCTGACTTTTTTATCCACTCCTGCATAAAGCATTGGTAACTCAACATTTTTAAGTGCACTACTTCTTGGTATTAAATTAAATGTTTGAAATACAAAACCTATTTTTTTATTACGTATTTCTGATAATCCATTGTCTGATATATCATTTATATTAGTACTATCTAATATATAAGTTCCAGATGTAGGTCTGTCCAAAGCTCCTATAATGTTCATTAAAGTACTTTTACCAGATCCAGAAGCCCCTACTATTGATATAAATTCGCCTTTTTTTACATTTATATCAATGTTTTTTAAAATATCTAATTGATTCTCAGTTCCTATATAGAAGCTCTTTACAATATTATTCATTTCAATTATATTATTGCTCAATAACCTCACCTCCAACGGGCTCAGCCATTCCTCCACCTAGTTCAACTATACTTCCAACAGTATAATTGCTTGGTTCAGAAAGTACTTTCATTCCATCTTGTAGTTCATCTCCATAGATTTCAACATTAAAATCTGATTCCATACCCTTATTTATAGCTACTTCTTTAATAATATATTTATTATCTTCTTGTGCTTCAGCTACATATATACTTAGACCATTTTCATTTTCAATTATGCTCTCATGAGGAATTGCATAAACATCATTTTTTTCTTCCAAAATAATATTTAATTTTGCTTTCATTCCTATCTTTATATTTTCATTCATCTCATTAATTTTTACTTTAGCTTCAAAAATAACATCTCCACTATTAGATGTAGAATTACCAGTAGCTACAGTAGGTTCATCAACTTTAGCTGTAGGACTTATTTCACTTATTTCTCCTAAAAGTTCTAAATCATCCGTTGCATCTGTTTTTATTATAGTTTTTTGACCAACTTTTATATTAGCAATGTCGACTTCCTTTATTGATGCTTTTATAACCAAATTGTTTAAATCTTCTATTTTAAATAATGTTCCTGCGCTTGGGCTTCCTACAGTTGCATTAACAGTAGTGATAGTTCCATCTACTGAAGCTTTAATTGTGCATTCATCTAATTCTTTCTTTTTATTTTCAAGTGCAACACGTTCACTTTTATTTTCATAAGCTATTTTAGCGCTTTCATAGCTATTTTGTGCATTTTTTAAATCTTCTTGTATTTTTAGTTTCGAATTTTCCAACTCAACATTAGCTTTGTTATAATCATCTTTAGCTTTATTATAATCATTTTCTGATTTTTTAAATTCCTGATTAGATATCTCTCCATAGCCTAAAATTGTCTTGTTATATTGATATAATCTTTCTGCATCTTCTAAAGTCATTTTGGCTGTTTCTAACATTGAGTTTGCATTTATAAGATCTGTATTAAGATTATTCTCATTTATGTAAACTATATTGTCATACGCTCTTTTTTTACTATCAAGATCTAACTTACCATTCGCCTCAGAAGCACTCAAAGTTTCTGTTAATTGCTCTATTTCCTCTTTTAATTTTTCAGTATCTAATATAGCTAGAACATCTCCAGTCTTAACTTCATCTCCAACTTTAACTTTAACTTCTTTTACTATATTACCTGAATTTGTATAAACATTTGTAGAACTTTCACTTTTTACTTCACCTAAAACATTAATACTATTAACAATATTAGCTTTGTTAAGAATAGTATTTTGAGCTTGTACATTAGGAGGTTTAGAAAAAAACATCTTAAATGCAATTCCTACAATAACTAGAATAGCTACAAATAACATAACCATCTTTTTTTTACTCATACGTTTTTTAGAATTTTTCACTTTTAAAATAATATTTTTAGGACTTAAATTTTTTATTTCTATTTTATTCATAATTTATACCACTCCACTCTAATATCCATCTTTCATTTTCATATAACTTAAATAATCCATGTATAAATTATTTACTTGTGATATAAAATCTTGATTTTTATTATTTAAACCAACTTCTAACTCATCCACTTGTTTCTTTGATGCAAATCCATAATTATATTTAGTTTGCATTATTAAAGCATCATCTTGAGTTCTACTTAATTTATCATTGCTTGCTTTTAACAAGTTGCTTGAAAGCATAAGATTATTATATCTTTTTTGAAATTCTATTTTAACTTTTTCTTCTTCCTGCCTTAATGAAATTTTATTATTTTTAATTTCGTAATCACTTATGTCTGAATCGTCCTTCACTTTATCATTTTCTATATCTTTTATTTTTAGATCTATATTATTTAATAACATATCATCTAAATCTTCTTCAAAATTTATTTTAGATATTTTATCAAGATCACCTTTTATATTAGTATCAACTTTTATATCTGTATTACTTGGAACCCCTAAAGAAAATAATAGATCTTTTAACTCGTTTTTTTCTTTAACCTCTATTTCTTTTAGCTCATTATTAAAGTCAGTAATATCATCTAAGTTTTTCTCATACTCTTTTTTAGATATAAATCCATTACCATACTTTATATTGTTTATTTCTACTTGTTTATTTTTAAAATTAGTTTCATATTTCTTTAATTCTTTTTTTAATAAGGTATCTACATATTGTATATATTGTCTTTGTGCTGATTCAATTAAACCTTGTAAATCCTTTTCATATCTTATATTAGATACTTTTAAATTGTGCTTTGCTGCTTGCTTTTCATCTTTTAATGAATCTAATTCTTTTTTGGCACTCCTTAGATCCTCATTCAATTTAATTTCTTTATCTTCCTTTTTACTCTCTGAAGATTTAGCTATCTCTTGAGGCTTAACTACATTTTTATAATTATTAATATCATTTTCTAGTCTGCTGATTTCGCTTTCTTTATCATCAATTTCATCTAAAATATCTTTATACTTTTCTTTATCTTTTTTTAAATTATTCTTCATTATTTTTAAATCAGGACTATACTCAGTTATAATTTCTTCTATATTTTCCATAGAAAGTTGCATATTTTCCCGTGTTGCTGCTTGTACACTTATTTGATTCATAAATACAAACAATACTAGTAAAATTCCAGTTATTCGTTTCAAAATTTTATTCCCCCTAAAATAAATTAAAATATTTTACATTAAATCTTTTCTTATACAAGGTAAAAATTTATATTTTTACACATAATTTAGTATATATTCAATCTA
Organism: Clostridium sp. ZBS15; assembly: GCF_023845705.1. Lineage (NCBI taxonomy): Bacteria > Bacillati > Bacillota > Clostridia > Eubacteriales > Clostridiaceae > Clostridium > Clostridium sp. ZBS15. The sequence continues at coordinate 1,181 of NZ_JAMQHY010000014.1, read as the reverse complement.
TTAAATAAATCTTTAAATAAACCTTAAGATAATATTATTTTTTAGTTTTTATTGACTTTTTCCTAATATAACCATGATATAACTTTAGAATTTAAAAAAGATGATTCCTATTTATTCAGAAATCATCTTTATACTTGGCTATGTTTTTAACATGTGTTGATATATACAATGGGTAAAATGGCATATACCGCTACTATTTTAAAATATGTTCATATATTTTTATATTATATATATTCTCTTTTTTATATTAATCCCTAAAAATACTCCTAAAAATATCTTTGCTAAATCAAAAATAACGAAAGGTAAAACCCCTATTTTTAAAGCACTTGAAAATGTTATATTTAAAATAAACGCTAATTGAGCTGTGCCTATAATATAACAAATTATAATTCCTAATGTGCCTGAAAAGCTAATAATAAAATAATTATCATTATACTTTTCTGAAAAATATCCAATAATTAATACCATTAATAAAAATGAAGTAATATATCCACCTGTTGGTCCTAAAAGTGCTTGAATTCCTCCTTTAAAGCCTGCAAAAACAGGTAACCCAATTGCCCCTAATAATATGTATATTATTTGTGATATAAACGCCTTTTTATACCCAAGAATAACTGCTGAGAGTACAATTGCAAAAACCTGCATTGTAAACGGAACTTGAAAAAATGGTATTGAAATTTGAGCGCATATAGCTGTAATAACAGCAAACATTGCACATACAATTTGATCCTTTAATATTAATTTACTAGATATAACTTTCCCCCCCCTTAATAGTTTCTTATATTATATAATTATGGCTTTTCAATTGTCAACTATATTATCAATATAAGTTTACAATAAATTTATAAAAAAACAAAAGGCTATGTCACACTTTATTAATTAAAAATATACAAATGATGTTTTAGGTATTAAATCTAAAAATAGGTATATGGATAAATTTCCATATACCTACTTTCAGTAAATAAATATTATTTATAATGTTGGATTTAGGGATAATTTAAGTTAAATTTTAAGCAATAATATAATTAATCACTATATTATGCAAAATATCTATCTAATAATCCTTTAAATGCTCTTCCATGTCTAGCTTCATCTTTACACATTTCATGTACTGTGTCATGGATTGCATCTAAATTTAATTGTTTAGCTAATGTTGCTAAGTCTTTCTTTCCTTGACATGC
>NZ_JAMQHY010000137.1:0-573 GCF_023845705.1 Clostridium sp. ZBS15 | reverse complement strand
TGAAACAATAGTAGATGACTTTATGGAAAATAGGGTTATGTGGATAGGTGGATAAGCTAAGGCAATGGTTGTTTCTTCTTGTAGACTTCATGCAGTAAGATATAAGTTTGCCATGTATAGGTATTTTTGGTGTTTTTTTTTTCTTTTTTTTTTTTGTTTTTTTTTTTTTTTTATTTTTTTTTTTTTCTTTTTTTTTTTTGTTTTTTTTTTTTTTTTTTTTCTTTTTTTTTTTTTTTTTTTTTTTTTTTTTTTTTTTTTTCTTTTTTTTTTTTTTTTTTTTTTTTTTTTTTTTTTTTTTTTTTTTTTTTTTTTTTTTTTTTTTTTTTTTTTTTTTTTTTTTTTTTTTTTTTTTTTTTTTTTTTTTTTTTTTGTTTTTTTTTTTTTTTTTTTTTTTTTTTTTTTTTTTTTTTTTTTTTTTTTTTTTTTTTTGTTTTTCTTTTTTTTTTTTTTTTTTTTCTTTTTTTTTTTTTTTTTTTTCTTTTTTCTTTTTTTTTTTTTCCACTACTTTCTTTTTTTACAGTTGTTTCTTCCACTACATTTTTTTTTTTTTTTTCCTTTTTCTCTGTTTTTTTC
>NZ_JAMQHY010000136.1:0-433 GCF_023845705.1 Clostridium sp. ZBS15 | reverse complement strand
TTTTTTTTTTTTTTTCATATATATTTTCGTTAGTTATATTTTTTTGTGTGTTAAATATATTTATTTTTCCACCCAACTTTTAATTTTTTTTAATCTTTTTTTTTTTTTTTTGTTTTTTTTTTTTTTTTTCCCCTTTTTTTTTTATTAATTTTTTTTTTTTTTTTTTTTTTTTTTTTTTTTTTTTTTTTTTTTTTTCTTTTTTTTTTTTTTTTTGTTTTTTTTTCTGTTTTTTTTTTTTTTTTATTTTTTTTTTTTTTTATTTTTTCTTTTTTTTAATTTATTTAGCTTTTTTTATTTTTTTTTTTTTTTTTCTTTTTTTTTTTTTGTTTATTTTATCTTTTCCTTTTCTTTTTTTACTTGGATATCTTTTTTATTTTTTTTTTTTTTTTTCTCTTTCTCTTACTTTTTTGTCTTTTTTCTTTCTTTTTTTTTT
>NZ_JAMQHY010000135.1:0-343 GCF_023845705.1 Clostridium sp. ZBS15 | reverse complement strand
TTTCCTTTATTTTTTTTTTTTTTTTTTTTTTTCTTTTTTTATTTCTTTTATTTTTCTTTTTCTTTTTTTCTTTTTTTTTTTTTTTTTTTTTTTTTTTTTTTCTTTTTTTTTTTCACTTTTTTTTTCTTTTTCTCTTCTTTCTTTTTTTTTTTCCCTCTTTTTTTCTTTGTTTTCCTTTTTTTCTTTCTTTTTTCCTTTCTCTCTCTTTTTCCTTCTTTTTTCTTTTTTCTTTCTTCTCTTCTTTCTTTTCTTCTTTTCTTTTTTCTTTTTCTTCTATCTTCTCTTTTTCTTCTTCTTCTTCTTTTTTTCTTTTTTTGTCTTTCTTTCTCTTTTTTTTTTTAAT
>NZ_JAMQHY010000134.1:0-650 GCF_023845705.1 Clostridium sp. ZBS15 | reverse complement strand
GTGAATTCAAAGGACTCCGTCCTCTCGCTCCTTTTTGTGTGTGGTTTTGTCCTTTCTCTTCGTTTTTCCTTTTTTTTTTTTTTTTCCTTCTCTTCTTTCTTCTCCCTCTCTTCCTCCTTTTTTCTCTTTTTCTTTTCTTTCTCTTCTCTTTTTTGTTTCTTTTTCTTCTTTTTTTTTTCCTCTTCTTTTTTTTTTTTTACTTTCTTTTTTTTTCTTTTTTTTTTCTTTCTTTCATTTTCATTTTCTTTCTCTCCTTTTTTTTCTTTATTTCCTTTTTTTTTACTTCTCATCTTTTTTTTTCTTTTTCTCTTATCCTTCTTTTCCTTTCTTTTTTTTTTTCTTTGCCAAAAATTTTTTCCGCCCTTTTATTTTTCCCACCTTTTTTTAAAAAAACTATTTTAAAATTTATTTCATATTTTTTTTCCATTATAAAATAAAAATTGAGGTGATAAAATTATTTTTTATATTCCTATTTAATAAAAAATTTTATTTTAAAACGATTATAAAAAAATCTTTTCTCTATTCAAAAAAAAAGAATAAAAAAAAAAATTTTGGGTATTTGACATTACTAAAAAAAAAAATTTAAAAAAAAAGAAATTTTACAAAAAAAATAAAAAAAAATAATTAGTTTATTAAAAATAAAAAAAATT
>NZ_JAMQHY010000133.1:0-207 GCF_023845705.1 Clostridium sp. ZBS15 | reverse complement strand
GGGGGGTGGGGGGGGGGGGGCGGGTCGCATTGCTCTGCTACATCCACGTGCCAGTAGCCCTGCGCGTCTTTCCGGTCTTCTGGTCGCCTTAGCGCCTTCCTGTTAGGCTGTGCCCTTCTGACTCACTTCCCTTCTTTCACGCGCCGCCCTCCTCTTGCTTCTGTTCTTTTTTTTTTAAATAATCCGCCGCCCCCCGAGATCTACTCT
>NZ_JAMQHY010000132.1:0-228 GCF_023845705.1 Clostridium sp. ZBS15 | reverse complement strand
CCAGTTCCGCCACTTCGGCATATATGGTAGCGGAAATAGGACTTGAACCTACGACCCTTCGGGTATGAACCGAATGCTCTAGCCAGCTGAGCTATTCCGCCTTAGTTTTTATGGTTGCGGGGGCAGGACTTGAACCTACGGCCTTCGGGTTATGAGCCCGACGAGCTACCAGCTGCTCCACCCCGCGATATTATATTTAGTTGAATTATGGTGCCGAAGACCGGAATC
>NZ_JAMQHY010000131.1:0-394 GCF_023845705.1 Clostridium sp. ZBS15 | reverse complement strand
GGTGGGTTGGGGGGGAGGGTCTGTCTACTGCGGTCAAGGGGATAGGAGCCCGCGGACTTACCAGCTGCCCCCCCCCGCGATATCATATGAAGTGGTACTATGGTGCCGAAGACCGGAATCGAGCCGGTACGGTGTTTAACCACCGCGGGATTTTAAGTCCTGTGCGTCGGCCAGTTCCGCCACTTCGGCACATTTGGTAGCGGAAATAGGACTTGAACCTACGACCCTTCGGGTATGAACCGAATGCTCTAGCCAGCTGAGCTATTCCGCCTTAATTCTTATGGTTGCGGGGGCAGGACTTGAACCTACGACCTTCGGGTTATGAGCCCGACGAGCTACCAGCTGCTCCACCCCGCGATATTATATTAATTTGTTTTTGGTGCCGAAGACCGGA
>NZ_JAMQHY010000130.1:0-423 GCF_023845705.1 Clostridium sp. ZBS15 | reverse complement strand
TTTTAAAAAAAAAATTTTTTAGAAGTTATGGGGGTGTTTTTGGGGAAAAAAAAAATATTTTTTAAAAAAAAGAAAGGTGAAATACAAATGTTTTATGTTATAAAAATGAAAGAATGGTTCAATATTTTTTAAAATTAAAAAAAAAAAAAAAAATTTAAAAAAAAAAAAAAAAAAAAAAAAAAAAAAAAAAAAAAAAAAAAAAATATTTTCTTTTATTTTTTTTGTCTTGTTTTTTTTTTTTTGTTTTGTTTTTTTTTTGGTTTATATTTGTATTGTTTTTTTTATTTAACTTTCTTTGTTTTTTAGAAGTATAACTGACTGCAATTGTTGTGTGTCGGTTGTGATCATTATTTTTTTTTGTCTATTTATTTTTTTTTTTTTTAAGGTACCGGCGCCCCCCGAGTTCTCCCCTTTTCCCCTACC
>NZ_JAMQHY010000129.1:0-470 GCF_023845705.1 Clostridium sp. ZBS15 | reverse complement strand
GGGGGGAGGGGGGAGGGGGGAGGGGGAGGGGGGGGGGTGGGGGGGGGAAAGGAGGAGGTTTTGGGGGGGGGCGGCTACATTAAAAAAAAAAAAAAAAAAAAGAGAAAAAAAAAAAAAAAAAAAGAGAAAAAATAAAAAAACAAAAAAAAAAAAATAAAAAAAAAAAAAAAAAAAAAAAAAAAAAAATATTATTTAAATATTAAAAAAAAAAAAAAAAAAATAAAAAAAAATTAAAAAAAAACATAGAAAAAAAAAAAAAAAAAAAAAAAAAAAAAAAAAAAAAAAAAAAAATAAAAAAAAAAAAAAAAAAAAAAAAAAAAAAATAATAAAAAAAAAAAAAAAAAAAAAAATAAAATATATAAATTATTAAAAAAATTTAAAAAATAAAAAAAAATATTAAAAAAAAAAAAAATTTAAAAAAATAAAAAATATAAAAAAAAAAAAAAAAAAAAATAATAGAAAAAAAAAAT
>NZ_JAMQHY010000013.1:5086-42392 GCF_023845705.1 Clostridium sp. ZBS15 | reverse complement strand
ATTTTAGCATTCCTAAGTTCAATTACTCCGCTCACTTTTCTTATGCATATATCAACACTCTGCTAAAACAGAGCCTTTAATTTAATACCTAAAATTCGCTTATTTTATAAGCTTTATTACTTCATCTACACTAGCTTTTATAGTAAATATCATATTTTCATCAATTCGTAACTTACATTCATTTTGGTTAACTTTTATTTCATTTGAACTAAGTCTGTTTTTATTAGATAATTCTATATATTTAGTTGAAGATATCTCTACATTAAATTTTTTTTCTTTTGCACCAGTAAGCTTTAATGTACTTCCTTGTCCATTATTATCTTTTATTTTTATATCTATAATATTATTTCCTTTACTAATACAACCTAAAGTTAATCCTGGAACTCTTTGTATATTAGCCATTCCTCTTAATGTCATCCAACCACCATTTAATGTTGATTTCACTAGTAAATCTAGTTCATGCTTTTTTTCTAATTTTTTTAAAGCTTGACCTAATTCAAATATTGTTAATTCTAATTTCATCTAAAATTCACCTCTTTATTCTACATAAGTACAATAAAATTATATCTTAACCTGTACACAATTTAAACATCTAAATAATTAGGATATGTTTTAAATATGTGTTGATATATGCAATAGGCAGAGAGGCATTGTAATTGGACTTTGAGACTTCTCAATGAGTATTGTCACACTTACTGCTTGTCTTAATTTTATATTGGGAGCAAGCTAAAATGGGACTATATTCATTTTTAGTATTCCTAAATTCAATTACTCAGCCCACTTTGCTTACGCATATATCAACATGCTACAAAAACATAATCAAATAATAAAATGTTATTCTTTTTTTTCCAAGGTTATACTAACTTCTTTTTTTAACACATTGTCATTAGATTCTATATTCTTGCATAATATAATTTGATCTTCTATATTTTTAAATGCAACTGAAAGCATTAGCTTAATTCTATTTAATTGATTTACATTTGATGCACCTGGATCATAATCTATTGCAACTATATTAGACTTTGGATATTTTTCTTTAAGTGCTTTTATCATACCTTTTCCGGTTACATGATTTGGTAAACATGCAAAAGGTTGCATACACACTATATTTTCAGCATCATTTTCAATCAACTCAATCATTTCTGCCGTTAAAAACCAGCCTTCTCCAGTTTGATTTCCAAGCGATACTATTGGTGAAGCTAATTCACCTAATTCTGTTATATGCTTTGGTGCTGTAAATCTACTACTATTGTCTAAATATTTTTTCATAGATTTTCTAAAACTTTCTATATATGCTATAGCCAATTTGCTAATAACTTTATTCTTTAAACTTCCTGCAAGATAATCATGCTTAAAAACATCATCATATGCTGAATATAGGAAAAAGTCTAATAAATCAGGCACTACAGCTTCAGCACCTTCTCTTTCCAATATACCAACTATATCATTATTAGCAGTGGGATGGAACTTAACTAATATTTCACCCACAACTCCAACTCTTGGCTTCTTAATATCTAGTAATGGTAATTTATCAAAAGCTTCTATTATTTCTTTTATATTATTATTAAATTCTTTCTTACTTCCAGTTCTTATAATCTTCTTAGCCTTCTCGTTGAATTTTTCATACAATGAAAATGCAGAACCTTTTTCTTTTTCATATGGTCTTGTCCTATATAGTGTTTTCATAAATAAATCACCATATATTAAAGCCATTAGTGATTTATTTAAAAATTTAAAAGTTACTTTAAATCCTGGTTGTTTTTCTAGTCCTACTGCATTTAAAGATATTACAGGTACATTTTCAAATCCTGCATGTTTTAAAGCCATCTTTAAAAATCCTATATAATTAGTTGCTCTACATCCGCCACCAGTTTGACTTATAATAACTGATGTATTATTTAAATCATATTTTCCTGATTTTAAAGCATTAATCATTTGACCAATGACAATTATAGATGGATAGCATGCATCATTATTTACATATTTTAACCCTTCCTCAATAGCTTTAGTATCAATTGAAGGTAACACTTCAATATTATACCCACTTGCTCTTCCTGCTTCTTCTACTAAATTAAAATGAATTGGAGACATTTGTGGTACAAGTATCGTGTGGGTTTTTTTCATTTCTTTTGTAAAAATAGGATTTTTATATTCTATTTTTTCTTCAATAGGGGCATAATTTTTTCTTAATCTTTCTTCTATTGCAGCTTTTAATGATCTAATTCTAATCTTAGCTGCTCCTAAATTATTTCCTTCATCTATCTTAAGTAAAGTATATATCTTCCCTTTAGCGCTTATTATTTCAGAAACCTGATCACTTGTTACAGCATCTAGTCCACATCCAAAAGAATTTAATTGAATTATTTCAAGATTATTATTTTCTGATACAACTTGTGCTGCTCTATATAATCTTGAATGATAAGTCCATTGATCTACAACTCTAAGTTTGTTTTTTAAAGTACCTAAATGAGATATACTATCTTCTGTTAATACAGCCATGCCATAAGAATTTATTACATCAGGAATTCCATGATTTATTTCTGGATCAATATGATATGGTCTACCACATAAAACTATTCCGTATTTATTGTTATCTTCAAGATATTTTAAAACTTCTTCACCTTTATTTTGTATATCTTTTTTATATTCATCTCTTTCTTTAGCTCCTAAATATACAGCTATTTCTGCTTCTTTTAATGTAACATTATAATCTTTAAATTCTTGAACTATTCTCTTTGCTAATTCTTTTTCATCATTTAATGAAAAGAATGGAGAAATATATTTTATATTTTTATCTTTTAATTCATCAACATTATTTTTAATTACTTCAGGATATGATGTTACCATTGGACAATTATAATTATTGTTAGCACTTACAAATTCATTCTTCTCATATGGTATACAAGGGTAAAAAATAGTTTTCACTCCTGAATCTACAAGTGACATAATATGTCCATGAACTAATTTTGCTGGATAACAAGCTGATTCTGATGGTATTGTTTCTATTCCCTTTTCATATATCTTTTTACTTGACGAAGGTGATAATTTTACACTAAATCCAAGTGCTGTTAAAGTTTTAAACCAAAATGGATAATTCTCATACATATTTAATACTCTTGGAATTCCTATTACTCCTCTTTTAGCTTCATTTTCTTTAAGAGGAATGTAATTAAAAGTTCTCTTATACTTATATTTGTATAAATTAGGAATATCATTTTTAGTTTTATCTACTCCAAGTGCTCTTTCACATCTATTACCTGAAATAAACTCTTCATCAGTAGAGAATTTATTAACAGTCAAAAGACAATTATTTCCGCATTTCCCACATCTCTTAAATACTGCTGTCATATTAAAGTTGTTAATTTTATCTTTAGAAAGTATACTAGATTTTTCTCCATCTACATATCTTTCTTTTGATATTATTGCACATCCAAAAGCACCCATAAGACCTGCTATATCTGGTCTAACTGCTTCTCTACCTGAAACAAGTTCAAAGCTTCTAAGTACAGCATCATTGTAGAATGTTCCACCTTGTACTATTACTTTATCTCCAATATCTTTTTCATCTCTTAATTTAATAACTTTAAATAAAGCATTTTTTATTACAGAATATGATAAACCAGCAGATATATCAGAAATTTCAGCACCTTCTTTTTGTGACTGCTTAACTCTTGAATTCATAAAAACAGTACACCTTGAGCCCAAATCAACAGGTGCTTTTGATTTAATTGCTTCCTTTGCAAAATTTTCAATTTTCATATTTAAGGATTTCGCAAATGTTTCTATAAAAGAACCACATCCAGATGAACAAGCTTCATTTAACAATATACTATCTATTGTTCCATTTTTTATCTTTAAGCATTTCATATCTTGTCCACCAATATCTAAAATAAAATCAACTCCTGGTAGAAAATATTCTGCAGCCTTATAGTGAGCAATTGTTTCTATTTCTCCAATATCAATATGTAATGCTGATTTAATTAAAGCTTCTCCATATCCTGTTACAGTTGTATTTGTAATTTCAACTTCACTTGGTAATTTGGAATATAAGTCTTTTAACATTTGTATAACTTTTTTAAGAGGATTACCCTCATTACCTTCATATAAAGAATATATAAGTTCATCTTTATCATTTATCAATGCAATTTTAGTAGTTGTTGATCCTGCATCTATTCCTAAAAAAGCCTTACCTTTATAATTATTTAAATCTCCTCTTTTTACCTTAGCCTTTTCATGTCTTTTTTTGAATTTTATATATTCATCTTCATTTTCAAATAATACATCTAATCTTTCAACATCATCATCTTTTATTGCAGATAAATTTTTTACTTTTTTTACTATACTCTCAAGATCTGTAAAGTTATTTTTTGTTGATAATAATGCTGCTCCTTGTGCTACAAATAATTGTGGATTTTTAGGAAAAATCACTTCTTCTTCTTTTAGGTTTAATGTTTCTATAAATCTTTGTCTTAACTCGGATAAAAAGAATAATGGTCCTCCAAGGAAAGCTACATTTCCCTTTATAGGTTTACCGCACGCTAGTCCACTTATAGTTTGATTAACCACTGCTTGAAATATAGACGCCGAAATATCTTCTTTACTTGCGCCTTCATTTATAAGAGGTTGTACATCTGTTTTTGCAAATACTCCACATCTTGATGCTATTGGATATATAACATTAAAACTTTTAGCATATTCATTTAAACCACTAGCATCAGTATTTAATAAAACAGCCATTTGATCTATAAATGCTCCTGTTCCCCCTGCGCAGCTTCCATTCATTCTTTGTTCAAGTCCACCTCTGAAATAAGTTATTTTAGCATCTTCTCCACCTAATTCTATTACAACATCTGTTTCTGGAATTATTGTTTCAACTGTTTTTGAACATGCAATAACTTCTTGTATAAATTCTACATTAAGCCATTTAGATACAGAAAGTCCTCCAGAGCCTGTTACGCTTAATGTACAATAAATATTTCCAAGATCTTTATATGCTTCTTCTATTAACTCTATAATAGTACTCTTTATATCAGAATAATGTCTTTCATATTTACTATATACTAATTGCTCTTTATGATTAAGAACAACTAGTTTAACCGTTGTCGAGCCAATGTCTAATCCTATTTTATAGTTCTTCATCTTCAATTTCACCTACTCTAAATTAAAATACAAATTCTATATTAATATTTTTATTTGTATACAACATTATTATTTCAATTTTGTTTTATTTATGTATAGTAGTTATTTTACATGTCTATAATCTAAATGTATTTAATTAGTATATTGGAGATCTTATATATTTTAATAACTTATAAAATAATATATTCGGAGGTTAAAATGAACTATTTTAATGAAGGAAATAAATTGTACAATACTCAAGATTATTTACGAGCTATTGATTGTTATAAAAAATCTGCTACTCAAAAACAAAATGAGGCTTGTTCATATTATAATGCTGGTGTTTGTTTTATTAAGTTAAAGCAGTTTGATAAAGCAATCACTATGTTAAAAAATGCTCTTACTATTCAAAATGAAAGCAAATATTATTTTAATTTAGGCTACTGCTACACTATGAAAAATAAACTAAATAAAGCCTTGCAATTTTTTAATATAGCATGGGCTATTAGCAATGATGATACTGATTGCGAAAAAGCCATAAATTTAATACTTACAAAAATATCAAAAAAATAATATACTTCTTATATTTTATAAGAAGTATATTATAAATATGCTTCTTACTCTACCATTCTCCTGCAATATTATCTTTTATATGTATCTCATCAAAATTATCACAGTCAAAATAATTCCCCGCATTATAAAATGTTGAATCAACTTTAATCCATTTGTTTTCATCACTTAAGTATACTTCATTCCATGCATGACTTATATATTCTTCTCCATTATATGCTTTTCCAGTTATTAATCTAACCTTAAGGTTAGTTGCTCTTGCCATAGCTACATAAAGACATGCATAATCAAAACATATACCATTTCTTTCTTCATATGCACATATGGCACCACTATTTTTTACATTTTCTGAATTTAAAACTCTAGTCGCTTTGTCGTAATCATAAGTTATATTAGAGCCAATCCAAGAATATAATTTTTTTGCCTTTTCTCTATCATTCTTACTTGATGATACTATTTTTCTTGCCTTTTCGTTAATAACATCATTAGATTTTACCCCTTCATCTAAAGTAATCCCATTATAATAAATGATTCTATTCGATGCTATATCCTTAATCAGTCCATTATTTATGATTTTAGATTTATTTTTATCTATAATATCTTCTACTTTATTAAACGCAGTAATATCATTAAAAATATTAATCTGATAAGGATTGTTAGGAATAGAATTAAACATTATTATAGGAACAAATAATATCAATATAAAAATACAAGCTCTAGCGATACCAAATATAGTTGAAAAAATAATTAGTAATGTTTTACTTTCATTTATAACTTTCTTTCCACCGCTAAAAATAGTTGATTGTATTATTGAAATTATAAATTTTATTATAAATTTTATAATTATAAATAAGGCTATAATACCAATTATTTTGATTATTCCATTAGTTAAATATAAATCTCCTAAAATGTTTTTAATAAAGTATGATAATATACTATTAATATTCTCATATTTTAACAAAATCAGCATAAATGTCAATATGCTTGCTATTGTATCTATTATAGGAGCAATAACATAATCAATATTGGAATTCCTTAATACCTTTATTATACTAAACATTATTGACAGTCCTATTATACCAAAAATCATAACTTTGTATAAAAGAATTTTTTCCATTTATGTTCTCCTTTAATCAAAAAGTTCAAAATCCATGGCCTCTTTAACTACGTCTTTGATAATCTCATATCCATAGCCTTTTGATAATAAAAATCTGTATAATTTATTTGATATCTTATACATATCATCTTCCGTTTTTCTAAGACTATTTAGCTTCTTTTGTGCTAAAACAAGTGCACTTTGTTTTTCATTTTCTTTATCTATACTGCTAAGTTCCTCTTCTATAACATCTTTAGATATTCCCTTTTGCATAAGTGAGTATCTAATTTTATTACTCCCTTGAGATTTCAACTTATCTTTAACAAATTTATTAGTATAATCTTTATCATCTAAAAAATCATACTCCTTTAAAAAATCTATTGCCTTAGTTATAGCCTCTTCATCATATCCCTTTAAATTCAATTTATCTCTTACTTGTTTTTCTGTTTTTAAATTTCTTTCTATAGTTCTTATTGCAGCTTCTCTACATTTTATAATAGCATCTTTATTTGCTAATTCCTTAAGTTTTTCTGAATCTACATTATCTTTTACCTTAATTCCCTCTTTATATATAAGTTCAGCACTTATAGAAAATGCATACTCCTCATCTAAAAATACATTAACTCTTTCTTTATTTCTCTTTTGAATTTCTAGTTTTGTTATTTTAGCCATTTGATTTTCTCACCTTAACCTATTTAAATTTGATTTAAAACTGTGTAAAATTTTATTAATTAGATTTTAGTATATGAATAGTTGGACTTTTAAAAACTTTTTTACTCACTTCATTTATTTTGACTTTGTCAATATTATTTAATCGTTCCATATCTTTAACAAATTCAAATATATCTTCACCTTCAAGTTCTTGATGTAACATATAATTACAAAGCTCTAAAGAATCCTCTAATGTTGAAATTACTGCTGTTTTATGAACTTTTTTCATTACGTCTAAATCTCTATCACCTATTTGAATTTTTCCATCAATGATATTCTTCAATGTTTCATCTATTGCACTTTTAGCTTCTTCTAAGTTTTCTTCAGCTACTGATGTGTATATATATAGTGTTTTTATATTAGTACTTATTTCTAAGTTTGTATATATATCATAAGCAAGACCTCTATTTTCTCTTACTTCTCTAAATAAAAGCGAATTAGCGCTCTCTCCCAGTCTATGGTTTAATATTCTAAGTGGTAATTCATCTTCTTTTTCTAACTCGTTGAAAGTATACAAATAAATTATTGTACTTTGTTCTATATCTTTTTTGTACGTAATTTTTGTTATACTCTTATTTTTTTCTTTAACAACCTTTAGATTTTCTGGTTTTTCTCCAGTCCACATACCAAAATTTTCTTCTATTAATTTTATTGCTTCATCATGACTTAATGATGAAACCATTGTGATTAATGAATTTTTAGGTGTATAGTATTTTTCATAGTATTTTTTAATTTCTTCTCTAGTAAATTTATTAACATTGTCTTCAAGACCTGCTACTTCGTATTTTAAAGGACTTTTAGTAAATGCTACATTATTTACATTTTTAAAGCTATAATCTTCTAAGTCATCTTTTCCAGTCCTTATTTCAGCTAAAATTACGCCTCTTTCTTTTTCTATTTCACTTGCTTCGAATTTAGAATTTATAATCATATCACTTAATATTGATACTCCATTATTAAATTCTTCCATCAAACAACTAATTGTATACACAGTAGCTTCGTAATCAGTGTACGCATTGTACTCTCCCCCTAAAGCTTCTAAATCACTATTAAGCTCCTCATCACTTCTTTTGTATGTTCCCTTAAATAAACAATGTTCAATAAAATGACTTATCCCCTTTTGTTCTAAACTCTCATTTAATGCACCCACTTTAACACCTATATTTATAGACGCTATTTGTGTATTCTTGTTTATAGTTATTACCTCTAACCCATTTTTTAACTTATGCCTTTTTATATCAAAATTTAATTTTATCATTCACTCTTCTCCTAATAAATTATAACTACTTAAATATATAAAGTATCTAAAATAAAATTATAACACATTATTTAAACTTCATTAATATGTAGATTCTCTTATTATAGATATATTCTTAAAGTAATGCTAAAATATATAAAAAGTATATAATTCTAATTTTAAAGGAGTGAAGTATAAATATGAGGAAATCAATCTTAATTGTGGAAGATGAACTTAAAATTAGATTTTTAATTAGAGACTATCTTTTAAAAGATGGTTTTAATATTTATGAAGCATCAAATGGAGAAGAAGGACTCTTCCAATTTAGTAAAGAAAAAATTGATTTAATACTCTTAGATATAATGATGCCAAGGATGAATGGGCTAGAGATGCTTGAAAGACTTAGAGAAGTATCAAATGTTCCTGTAATTTTACTTACTGCTAAAGGTGAAGAAGAAGATAAACTTGAAGGATACGAATTTGGTGCAGATGATTATATGACCAAACCTTTTAGCCCTAAAGTTCTGGTTGCAAAGGTTAAGGCATTACTAAAAAGAACAAGAGAAGATTTAGACTCAAGTATTCAAAATTTCAATGGTTTAAGTGTAAATCAACTTTCTCATGAGGTTAAAGTTGATGATAAAATAATACTTTTATCCCCTAAAGAATACGAGCTTTTAATTTATCTAATAAATAATGATGGAATTGCATTAAGTCGTGATAACATATTGGATAATGTATGGGGCATTGATTATTATGGTGATATTCGTACTGTGGATACTAACATTAAAAGACTTAGAGAAAAATTGCTGGACAAATCATCTTATATAGTCACTGTTCGTGGTAGTGGCTACAAATTTGAGGTTAAATAATGAAACATAGCTTATCTAAAAGATTATTTGTAATAACTCTTTGTCTTATATTTGGACTATTATTATTAGTTTACTTTACACAATCTTTCTTGTTTGAAAAATTTTATTTCTATAGAAAAACTTCTTTTTTGGTAAAAGAAATAAGTAAAATACAGACTTTGTATTCTTATCAAAATAATGATGATTATGCTTTATATCAAGTTCTTGATAAATTTGAAAATGACAACAACTCAAAAGTTGCAATTTTTTCCCTAAATGGAGAATTAATGTATCTGCCAAATAAAATTGAAAATAAAGATAACATAGCTATATTAACTAAATTTTGCGATGAACTTATAAATAATAAAACTTTAATTTTAGATGTTATAAATTCATCACAAATAAAAGTAACTAGATTCTACAACAAGGAAGCTGAAAATCAAAAAATTGGTATAATAGCACCTATGTCTTTAAAATCTAATAATGATAGTGTTATAATTTCAGTTTCATCAATTCAGCCAATTGAAGAAGCTTCAAAGATAATTGATGAATTTTATATTTATGTATTTTTAGGTTTAACAATAATAGCTGGTATACTATCCTCTATTTACTCTAATTTAATATCTAAGCCACTTACAAGCTTAAATAATGTGGCTAATAAAATGTCTAATATGGATTTTACTGTTTCATGTGATGTAGAAAGAGAAGATGAAATTGGAAATTTAGCTAGAACATTAAATTTTCTCTCTAAAAATCTTCAAAACGCTTTAACTGATTTAAAACAGAAAAATCAAAAGTTAGAAGAGGATATTGAAAAAGAAAGAAAACTTGAAAATATGAGAAAAGAGTTTGTAGACAATGTTAGCCATGAATTAAAAACTCCTATAGGAATAATTGAAGGCTATGCTGAAGGTCTTAAGGATGGAATAGTATCTGGAGATGATGCACTAACTTATTTAGAAACTATAATTAGTGAATCTCAAAAAATGAATATCTTAGTTAAAAATATGTTAGAACTATCAAAACTAGAATCAGGTACTATAAAACCAAAACTAGAATCATTTAATATTAATAGATTAATTTCTAAAATTTTAAAAAATAATCATTTAAAATTTGAAGAATATGACTTAAAAGTTGAATTTACTTCAAGTAGTCCTTATAGTTATGTTTATGCAGATATATTTCAAATGGATCAAGTAATAACTAATATTATAACTAATGCAATTAAATATACTCCTACACATAATTTAATAAATGTATCTGTAACTGAAGAAAATGATAAATTTAAAATCTCCATAAAAAATATGGGTATAAATATCCCTAAAGAAGAACTTAAGAAATTATTTGATAAATTTTATAGAATTGATAAATCAAGAGAAAGAACTAAAGATAGTACTGGTCTTGGATTATCTATAGTAAAAAATATATTAAAACTTCATAATAGTGAATTTAATCTTCAAAACATAGATAATGGAGTTGAATTTTACTTTTATTTAAATAAAATTGTTATTAATGATGATTGTGAATAAAAGAAATAAGATAAGNNCTTATCTTATTTCTTTTATTATTCCTTTTCTATATATTAATAATAATTCCTTCAAATCCTTAATTTGAGCTTGTAATTCCCTACCTATATCCGTATCTTCTACTGTTTTTCGTTTAAGTTTTTGCTCTACTACAAGAGTTGTAGATAAAATATCTTTTTCTTTCATTATAGATTCTTCTGTAGATGAGAAGTGTTCATGTGAAACTAATTGTAATCCATAAGAATTATATATTAAAGTATATCCTGCAATACCCGTTTGCTTTTGATATGCCTTAGAAAAACCGCCATCAATAACTATCATTTTACCATTAGCCTTTATTGGACTTTCTCCATTTTTCTTTTTTACTGGCACATGTCCATTTATAATTCTAGATTCATTGGGGTCTAATCCAAATTCTCTAAGTATCATATCACACATTTCCTCTCGATCTCTTAATTTATAATATCCTGTCTTCTTTTCTATATGAGATATTTCGTCATCTATGAAATATCTTTCAAATGTAGCCATTTGTTTTTTACCAAATAAAGGTGATACCGGGCCTGTCCATAAATACCACATTATATCCATTCCATAAGTCTTTTCTTCACTACCAACTTTTTCAAAGTAACCTTCTCTAGATAAAGAATCAAATTTTTCTAATAATCTTTTACTTTTATATTCTTCGCCTTGTATGCACATACTTTTTAAATTTCCTTCATCATCTAAAGGTATACATCCATGAAATAATAAATTAGAATTAAATTTTAAATACATATTTCCTTTAGAAAATAAAAATCTAACATGTTTTTGTAATTTATCACTATTTACAAAAGAATAGACAAGTTTATCTATAAGCACTGATTCCTCATCTGTAAGTTTATATGGATCTTTAGGATCTATTGTTGGAAAATTATTATCATTTAATGTATATTCAGTTCCGTTTAATATTATAGTTCCTTTTTCATAATCTATTTTATCTAATAACAATCTTCCTTCTAATTCAAATTCAGGCCTTCTATCTATTATTTCCTTTTCTAATTTAAACTGTAATATTGTTATAGCTTTATGCATTTTAGATACTAAATCTACTTCTTGACTTGCAGATGGGTCATCTTTCTTTACTTTTGGAATAAATGATTCACATGGATCATCTTTATAATACTTTAATGCAAAGGTCGCTAAAGGTAAAAGATTTATTCCATAAATTTCTTCAACCAAATCTAGATTTGCATATCGTGTAGATATTCTTAAAACATTAGCAACACAAGTTCTTACTCCTGCTGCTGCTCCCATCCAAAGCATATCATGGTTACCCCATTGAATATCCACTGAATGATATTCCATAAGAGTATCTATTATAATATCTGGTCTTGGTCCTCTATCATATATATCTCCTATTATGTGAAGTCTATCTATAATCATTCTTTGTATTAACTTAGATAATGCAATTATAAATTCTTTTGCTCTTCCTATATCTATAATAGTGGTTATTATCCTATCATAATACTCTTGTTTATCTATTCCATTAAATTGTTCATGCAATAACTCCTCTATTATATAAGCGAAATCAGATGGAAGTGCTTTTCTTACTTTTGATCTCGTATATTTAGATGAACAAAATCTGCATATTTCTATAAGCCTATTTAAAGTTATTTTATACCAATCATCTATATTTCGTTCTTCTTTTAAAACAATATCTAATTTTTGTTCTGGATAATATATTAAAGTTGCTAAACTTTTTATATCACTTTCTAATAAAGATTTACCAAAAAGATCTTCTATCTTTCTTTTTACAACTCCAGATCCATTTCTTAATACATGTACAAAAGGCTCATATTCACCATGTATGTCACTTAAGAAATGTTCTGTACCTTTGGGTAAATTAAGAATTGCTTCTAAATTTATAATTTCTGTAGATGCTAAAGCAATGTTAGGATATTGCTTAGCTAACAATCTAAAATACTTTAGTTTTTTACTGTCTTCCTGCTCATTATTATTCATTTTAACCTCCATAATTCACATAAAATATATTGTTATAATTACTATATATTTAAAATCCCCTCATATAAAACATTAAACCATTTTATACAAATTTTGTCTACGAATAAATTTCTAAGCATTTTTTATTTATTGGTTTTATGCTATACTTTTTTCTAATAAAATAAATTTAAGTACTCATATTTATTACTTATTTAATAATTAGTATACACTAATGTGTTTTTATAAAAATAACTAAAAAATATTAGAAACTTAATTTTATTAACTTCCTAATTATATAAACTTCTAAATATCTATATGACAAAAACGCATTTTAAAATGTTTTAAATATTTTAAAATGCGTTTTATTTATAAGGTTCTATATTGAATATATATATTAATTTATTTTAATGAATCTAAGTATGCAACAGCACTTAATACTGCAATATTCCCTTCTCCAGCTGCTTTAATATATTGATATGGTTTTCCAGTACAATCTCCTGCTGCAAAACATCCTTTTATATTGGTTTCCATATTTCTTTTAACTTCAACATGACCATTTACTATATTTAAACCAGGTACTAATTCTTTAGGAGATATAAAGTTTTTAAGCAAAAAAACTCCTTCAGTTATTAAATTATTTTCTTTTAAGATTAATTTTTCTACCTTTTCCTCTCCTATAATTTTTACTGGCTTATCTTCTATTATAGTAATTTTATCATTGATATCATATTCACCTCTATACATAGGTATATAATAAACTGTTTTTGCTAACTCACTAACATAGTTAGCATCTTTTTCTCCATCCTTATTATATGATATTATAGATACTATTTTATCTTTATATAATGGTGCATCACATGTAGCACAATATCCTACACCTCTTCCTAGAAATTCTTCTTCTCCATCTAATGCCTTAGTATACTCTACACCTGTTGCTATTATTACACTATTAGATTCATATATTTCTTCATTCCCTATTAATGTAAAGTATTGTCCCATAGCATAAATATTATTTATTCGTTCATTTTTTATATCTATTTCCATAGCATTTATATGATTTAAAAATTTTTCTTTTAAATCTTCACCACTTATGCCATAAAATCCTAAATAATTATTAATTTTAGGAGCTCTCTCTAATTTTGAACTCAAATTACTATTTCCAAAAACAATAAACTTCTTATTTCTTATTTTAGCGTTTAGAGCTGCTGAAAGGCCTGCGGGTCCACTTCCTATTATTGCAATATCATATCGTTCTTGCATAAATTTAAACTCCTAAATTATAAATTATCTTTAATTAAGTCTGATAAAGCTTCTTTAGGTAAAAATCCTATTGATGTTTCTATTGGTTTGCCATTTTTAAATAATTTTATAGTTGGAATACTTCTAATTTCATTAACTCTAGATGATAATGGATTTTCATCTATATCTATTTTAGTAAATTTAACATTTTCAAATTCCCCTTCTAATTCTTCCAATACTGGAGATAACATTCTACAAGGTCCACACCAAGTTGCCCAAAAATCTACCAAAACTAATTCATTACAATTTAAAACTTCATTTTCAAAATTTGAATCATTAATGTGCTTTATCATAAATTTCCTCCTCAATTATTTTCACTACTAAATTTAATACTCTCTATATCAAAATATTCAGTTACTTTAATATTGTTCATATAAAAAGTGATTACTCTTTTCTTTTATTAAAAATGGAAAAAGTTCATAACAGTTATGGTTAAAAGATACAATCTTTCTTAAATTTATAATATTAATTTACCCATAAATAACTTTTTTTATTATTCCTAAAAATAAAAAAAGTTCACAAAACCAACTTAATTTCGTGAACTTTAAATACAATTACCAATTTTTTCATTATTCTTTATATATTTTGCTGTGTTTTAAATTGAAGCTATTTTCTGTAATTTACTATACTCACCATTTAACTTCATTAATTCATTATGACTTCCCTTTTCTATTATTCCCTTATTTCCAATAACAACTATTTCATCTGCATTTTGAATTGTTGATAATCTATGTGCTACAACTATAGTTGTCCTTCCCTCACATAATTTCTTAAGGGATTCCTGGATTATATGCTCTGTTGTATTATCTAAGGCAGATGTTGCTTCATCAAGTATCAAAATAGACGGATTCTTTAAAAATACTCTAGCAATAGAGATACGTTGCTTTTGACCACCTGATAATTTTACGCCTCTTTCTCCAATATAAGTATCGTATCCTTCTGGCAAGCTTTCAATAAATTCATGAATATTGGCCATTTTAGCCGCTTTTATAATTTCATCTTCGCTTGCATTAGTTTTACCATATAATATATTATCCCTTATAGTACCAGTA
This sequence comes from Clostridium sp. ZBS15, assembly GCF_023845705.1. NCBI lineage: Bacteria > Bacillati > Bacillota > Clostridia > Eubacteriales > Clostridiaceae > Clostridium > Clostridium sp. ZBS15. Next base: position 26,952 of record NZ_JAMQHY010000013.1, on the reverse strand, counting down.
AATAAAAATACTTCTTGTTGTACTATACCTATGCTTTCTCTTAATGAATCTAAAGTTACATTATATATACTTTTTCCATCTATTAGTATATCGCCATTCATAACATCATAAAATCTAGGAATCAAATTACAAATTGTTGTTTTTCCTCCACCAGAATGTCCAACTAAAGCCAACATTTTTCCGCTTTCTATATCGATGGAAAAATCATCTAATACTTTTTCTCCTTCATAGCTAAAACTAACATTCTTAAATTCTATATCTCCTTTTACATCATGTAATTCAATGGCATCTTTTTTATTCTTTTCTTGATCTTCATTCATAATTTCCATATATCTTTGGAAACCAGTTATACCATTTTGGAATTGTTCCATAAAATTAATTAACTTCTTAATAGGATCTGTAAATAGTCTTATATATAACATATATGCCATAAAATCTCCAATATCTATTATTCCCTTAAAAGTAAATAGACCTCCCCCTATTAAACCTACATAATTTAATATATCTATTCCAAAACCTGCTCCTGAGAAGTATTCAGCCATTACTTTATATGCTTTTTCTCTTGCAAAGATAAATCTCTTGTTTCCTTTTTCAAATTTTTCTTGTTCTGTTTCATGACTAACAAAAGCTTTAGAAATACTTATTCCTGAAATACTATTTTCAAGACTTGCATTTATTGCACCTGTTTTTACTTTTGTATCTAGAAACGCTTTATTCATTTTCTTTCTTTGATACATAGTAAATAAAACAATAAAAGGTATAAATGCAAAAATCAATAATGTAAGTGGAATATTAATTGTGCATAATATAATAAATGAACCTGTAAGCATTACTATTGATATAAATATATCTTCTGGTCCATGATGGGCAAGTTCTGAAATTTCCATCAAGTCATTTATTATTCTTGACATAATATCACCGGTCTTATTATTATCAAAATATTTATTAGGTAATTTTTGAAGATGATTAAATACATCTCTTCTCATATCACCTTGCATTCTTACTCCAACAACATGTCCCCAATATTGCATGAAATAACCACATAATGCTTTAACTAAAAATATAATTAATAATGTTACCGCAAAAACTACTATTAATCTTATATTTTTATTAGGAATAGAATCATTAACTAGAGTTCTTGTCATCATTGGATAAACTAAATCACATAACGCTGCTATAAACGCTGCTATCAAATCCATAAAGAATAATTTCTTATATGGTTTATAAAAACTAATAAATTTTTTTAACATAAAATCCTCCTTTTATTATTAGATCATGTCTTAAATTGATGTTGATATATGCAATAGGTGAAGTGGCATTGTAATTGGACTTTTAGAACTCTTAATGAGTATTGTCACATTTACTGCTTGTCTCATTTTTACATTGGAGCAAGCTAAAATTGGACTATACTCATTTTAGTGTTCTTAAGTTCAATTACTTAGTCCAGCTTTACTTATGCATATATCAACACACTACTAAAACATATGCTATTACTTAATTAAATTAATAATATCACTCTTAAAATCTTGTAAATCTTCATTAAAAATGCCTTTAATCTTAACAGGTCTTTCTCCAAAAACTATTATATTACCATTAAAATATATAGCTTCATCAACATCATGAGTAACTAGTACTACTATTCTACTCTCATTTAACATAATATTTTTAAATTCATCAATTATTTTATATTTTAATGTGTAATCTAAAGATTTGAATGGTTCGTCCATTAAAATAATTTTAGATGGTTTTCCAAAAGCTCTAGCTATATTTACTCTCTGCTTCATTCCACCACTTAATTCTTCTGGATATTTATTTTTTACATCTTCAAGTCCTAATGAAGATAAAATATATTTTATTTTTTCTTTTAGTTCTAACTTATCATAATATTTTTTCAAGGCAAAAATTAAATTTTCTTCAACTGTAAGCCATTCTACCAATCTATCTTCTTGAAATATGTAACTAACTTCATTTTTTGATATTCCTGAAATCTCTCCATCATCAAATTTAAGAATTCCAGCTAACATATTAAGCAAAGTGCTTTTTCCACAACCTGATTTTCCGACTATGCAATTTACTTTGCTATTTTCTAAAGTTAAATTAAACCTTTCGAAAACTATTTCATTATTATAAGCTTTACTTAAATTTTTAATTTCTATTTTCATTTTTCTTCCACCTATATATCCTAGTTTTAAACAAATTATTTATAAATTCAAAAGCTAGTGATAATATCGCAATAAGTACTATCCATGCAAATATTCCACTAGTGTTAAAATTCACTTTTTCAAGTTGTATTGCAGAACCTATTCCATACCTAGGTTGTCCATGTACTTCTCCTGCGATAACAACTTTAAATGCCAAAGAGAAAGTTGATACCAATATACTTGCTAAGTGAAATTTTATAATTGGAACATATATTTTTTTTATTTTTTCTATAAGAGATATTTCATATATATCCATCATATCTATTATTTTTTTATCTATACTATTAAGACTTCCAACTATTCCTTCATATAATATTGGAAATGTTATAGCAAACCCTACTATAAATGGGGCCTTATCTTTATTGAACCAAACCAATACTAACACTACTAATACCATAGTTGGTATAGTTTTAGCAAAAGAATTTATTGGAGCTAATAAAAACTTAAAAAAGGGATACATAAATGTAAGCACCCCTAAGATTATAGCTAAAATTATAGCTAAAATATAGCATAACACAGATCTATATACACTACTAATAAATATTAAATTAAAATCATTTTTACCTATAATTTTAATCATTTCAGTTATTACTTGTTGAATATTTGGTAAATATATATCATTATTTATAATAACTGCAAGAACTTGCCATACTATTAAAAAGAATAAACATGATGCTAGAATACATATTCTATTTTTCCATGTATATTCCTTCATCTGGTATCTTTCCTCCTACCGTTATGTTGTCAAATTCATATAAATTTTTAAAATAAGTATTATATTCACTAATAGAATCTTTTATATCAACGTATTTTATATTAGCCCTTTCCATGGCTGATACTATTATATTTTTATTAGCTGATACACCTATTTCCTCACAGTAGTCTCCTAAAGCTTCTTTGTCTTTATATGCCCATATTGTGCTATTTTCTATTTCTCTTAAAATATTTACAACTAGCTTTTTATCATTTTCTATTAAATCTTTTTTTATTATTATAGTCGCTTGAGGGTAACCATATTTTGAATCATTTTCTTTTTTCCATTCTTCATTTAAATCCAGAAGTATATTTAGATTATCTTTTTTGCTTAATACAGTAGATAACGCTGGTTCTGGTAATACTGCATAATTAGCTTTTCCTGATAAAATTACTGGTGCTATTTCTGTAACTCCTCCAACATAGCTAAGGTTCACATCTTTATCTGGATCTATATTGTTATTTTTTAAAATAGCTTTTGTTATAATATCTGGAGTTAATCCCTTTCCAATATTATAAATTTCCTTACCTTTTAATTCATCTATATTTTTAGAATTATCAGTAGAAACTATATAAAAAGATCCCCAGCCTACTGTTCCAACTATTTTGTAATCACCATTTTTATTATAAGATATAGCAGGTACATTGGATGGTACTATGGCTATATCAGCTTCACTTTTCATTATAGATGTAACAACATTATCTGATACTTTTTCAATGTTATAATTAACATTATATCCTTTTTGAAATCCTGGTTTTTCCTTTATCATTTTAGCTATAGATATTGCTGGAAGTCCATCTGGAACTACAAAATTAATTTCCTTAACTTCATCTATAGTTGTAGTTTTATTTTCTCCACACCCTATAAACATAAATATTGATATAATAGGTATTAAAAATATTGATAATCTCTTCATTAAAATCCACCTTCCTTAATTTTTATTATAATTATCATAACACAATAATTATAACAAACCTCCAAATTAAGTATATCCATAATTTAATTTTAAAATGTAATTAACTCTTAGTTCACTTTGTTTTTTTCCTTGACTCTCAACTTTTCACTATCAGTTCTCAACTAATATTTAACTTTAGGCACACTCGAAAAAATAACAAGTCCATTTGCCCGCCTATTTTCCATTGCAACTTTGGGATTATTATTTATTTTCATGTGCCTTAGGAATTCTATACATAAATAAGGTTTAATACTAAATACTCATACTTTAGCATTAAACCTTTATGTATTCTATCTATATATATCTACTATTAATCCTTGAATTTCATCTATAGTTGCTGCTAAATTCAAGTTTTCCTTTTCTTCAGATAGTAACATATTTGTCAGTTCTTCTAACTTTTCATCTATAGTATCAACAGTAACAAAATATTGAGTTTGCCAAAAACTAATATCTTTCTTTGTATCATACATAAACTTTAATATTGATTCTAAATATTCTTTTATCATCTTTTTATACATAACAACATCAACATATGTTTTAGTTAATACAAGCTTGTTTCCTCTTTTTTTGATGTCATCCATTAATTTACGAAGTTGTTCTTCTGACTTTCTTTCTCTGGCATGATTAAAGCTTTGAGAAAAATCTTTTTTTTCTGATACAATTTTTCTTTCAGTTGACACATTTCCGCTTCGTACTCTTCCAATTTCCATTACTGATCAATCCTTTCTTTCATAATAATTATATCAAAAAAAGTATCACTTCTCTATAAATTATAATTTTTTACTATTTTTAATTACTTTTTTCATGATTTTTTCTAGTATAAATTATGAAAATTTTATACTACTATTGAGTTATAATTTTAATATTAGGAGGACTTTTAAATGATAGTTAAATGTATAGATAATAGTTTATGTGATGATTTAAGTTTAAGCAAAGATTACTTAGTTATTGAGGAAGCACCTGAGTATTTTGTTGTAATTAGTGACAAAAGTGAAGAAATAACTTGTAAGAAATCTAGATTTAGAGTAATTCAAGATGGTGAATTAGCTAAAAAGACCAAAGCTACTATTAATGAATTATCTTATCAATTAGACAATGATTTTTCTGATATAAAACAATTTAATATAAGAAAAAATTCTAAAGGTGAAATTAAAGAAATTTCTATTAAATTTAAATACTAATTTTTATTTTCGGCTCTGTTTTAACAGAGCCTTATTTTTTTGTAATTTACATTCTGTTTTATGACAGTATTGATATTATATTATCCAGATCATAGACAAAAAAAATCCACTTAGTCTATTAAATATATTTTGCATAAATTTTCTTGTAAATCACATAATATTTTCATAAACATATAACAAAAAATATGAAAGAGGTGTAGTTTTTTGAAAATCACATCAGGTTTTGATAATAATATTTCTTTAATAAAATCGAAACTCAAAGTTAAAGAGAGCTTTGATATTATTCAAAGGAATATAATAATAGGTAATAAGAAAACAACTATGTTTTATATAGATGGATTTACTAAGGATGACGTTATGGAACGAATAATGAATGGATTTTTTACAATAAAGCCTGAAGTAATGAACTCTTATAAAACACCAAGTGAATTTATAGATAATGCCATTCCTTATATAGAAGTTTCTGAAGAAGTTGATTTGGATAAAATAATTGATGCTGTGCTTTGTGGGCAAACCTCAATGTTTATTGATGGATATGATAAGTGCATAATTCTAGATATGCGTACCTATCCGGTACGTGGACTTGCAGAACCTGAAAAGGAAAAAACTTTAAGAGGCGCACGAGATGGTTTTGTTGAAACAATAGTTTTTAATACAGCTTTAATTCGTAGAAGAATACGTGATTCTAGATTAATTTTTGATATGCATACTATAGGTAAAATTTCAAAAACTGATGTATGTATAGCTTATATGGATGGTATTGTTGATAAACGTAGCTTAGATATAGTATTAGAAAAGATTAAAAAATTAAATGTTGATACCCTTACATTAGGAGATCAAAGTTTAGTTGAAACCTTAAGTAACCGTAATTATCTTAATCCATTCCCTAAAGTTAGATATACAGAAAGACCTGATGTTGCATCCTCTCATTTAACTGAAGGAAATATAATTATTTTAGTAGATAATTCTCCTACTGCTATGATTTTACCAACTTCTATTTTCGACTTTCTACAAGATGTAGATGATTATTATTTTCCGGTATTTACAGGTAATTATTTAAGAATAATTAGAAATATTATAACTATATCAACAATTGTTTTAACTCCACTTTACTTACTTTTTATTAATGGAAATATAACTTTGCCAGCTGAATTTAATTTTTTATTTCCAAAAGACAGTTACTCTATACCTATTTTCTGGCAATTTTTAATATTAGAAGTAGCTATTGATGGATTAAAATTAGCATCTTTAAATACCCCTAATTCTCTTGGAATGTCTTTGTCCGTTATTGGTGGATTAATATTAGGAGAATATACCGTAACTACTGGTTGGTTTATACCTCAATCCATATTATACATGTCAATAGTTGCTTTAGCTAGTTTTGAGCAGTCTAGTATAGAGTTAGGCTATGCTTTAAAGTTTATGAGAGTATTGTTATTAATCTTAAGTGCAATTCTAGGTTATTGGGGATTTATAGTAGGACTACTATTAATAGTATTTATTATGTATTCTACTAAAACAATTACAAATGATCGTTATTTTTATCCTTTAGTTCCTTTTAATTGGAGCAAATTAAAAAATCTATTATTTAGAACAAGAATTAAATAAGTTCAATTACTTAGTCTACTTTATTTATGTATATATCAACACATTTCTAAAACACAGCATTATAAAAAGATATGCTATTAATTAAACGGCATATCTTTTTATATAAAATCTTATGTAATAATCATATCTCTAAAATATAGTTTTAATATTTATTATAATAATCTTGTTCCTTCTTTGTCTTGAGCTATTAACTTTTGTTTCATTAATCCACCAAGTGCTATTTTAAAATAGTTCTTACTAGTATTAAATGTTCTTTTTATATCTTCTGGAGAAGACTTGTCATTGAATGGCATAAATCCTCCATTTTCTCTTAAGTATTGAAGTATGTCTTTTGATAGTACATCTCTTTCATTTAATCTTGTTTTTCTTGTTGTAATACCAATTACTCCATCTTCATATATTCTCTTAACTCTTGCATTTACTGCTTGACCTGGATATAAATAGTCAAAATGTTCATTACCTAATATTATTCCTTTGTACTTTCTATTTATTGCAACTTTTAAAGTTCCATTATAACCACTTTCATACACTATTGCTTCAATTTCATCTGAAGTTTTAAATTCTTCAGGTGATGCAAATTCTAAATAGTTATCAACTCTAGTTGTAAGAGCTATTCTATCCGTTTTATCTAAGTACATGTAAAATAAATACTTTTCTCCTGTTTTTAATTTATATATTTGCTCTTTAATTGGTATAAATGCATCTCTTTCAAGACCAAAATCCGCAAATGCTCCTATACCACTTTGACCAACTACTTCTAAGTAACCTACTTTTCCAACTGTTAAACTTGGAGTTTTTAATGTTGATATTACCCTATCCTTTGAATCCCTATAAACAAAAGCCTCTACTTTATCGCCAACTTCTATTTTGTTTTCATTTAAAGATGAATTTGGTAATAACACTTCTTCACCCATATCATTTTCTAAGTAATATCCAAAATCAACTTTTTTACTTACCTTAAAATTATTATATTCACCTATTAGTATCATATTTCCTCCAATTTATTACCTTATTAATTACTGTCTGCCATCTTCTTAGCTAAATTAACATAAGTTAAAGAGCTTTCTTTATTAGCTTGAATTTCTTCCTGTGTTAATCTTCTTATAACTTTTGCAGGATTTCCAAGTATTAATGATCCGTCTTCAAACTCTTTATTTTGAGTTACTAAGCTTCCAGCAGCAACAACAGAATTTTTACTTATTTTAGCTCCATTTAATATTATAGCTCCCATACCGATCAATGCATTATCTTCTATTGTACATCCATGAATTATAGCTCCATGACCAATAGTAACTCCGTTTCCTATGGTCACTTTATTTTCACCATCTCCATGAATAACAACATTTTCTTGTATATTAGTTTCGCATCCTATAGATATTGATTGTTCATCACCTCTAAGTACAGCACCAAACCATATGTTAGAATTTTCTTTAATAACGACATCTCCAATAATAACAGATGTTTCAGATATGTAAACACCTTCTGATATATTAGGAATATTATTTAAAAAATTCTTTACCATTATTTTTCCCACTTTCTTCTTTTTTATAATTAAATTTAGCTAAGATATCTAAACTTATTTTATCATTACATTTAGTTATTGTCATTATTTTACCGCAGAAGATATATTATATACTGTAAGCAATTTTATAGGTAGGATAATTTGACTAAGAAAAAAACACAAATTAACTTTAAAAACTTAAAATTTTACTATGGCATTCCTCATGCTCATTGTGGCTTTTCTACTGGAAGAGGTACCCCAACTGAAGCATTTGATTATGCTCGACATAACGGATTAGATTTTTTGATTTTAACAGATCATAATAATTATCTTATTAAATCTGTTAGAATGAACGGAAATGAATTAAGTAAATGGGAAGCTTTAAAATACTTAAGAATAAAATATAGAAGAAAACATGATAACTTCCTACCAGTAATAGGATTTGAAAGTAAAACTAGTGGATTTGGAGATATAAATGTAGTGAATTCTAATAGATTTTTTACTGGTATAGTTAGTAATCTTAAATTATTAATATTATGGATGTTTAATAATCCAAACGCCTTTATAAGCCTTAATCATCCCCATAAAAACATAAATTACTTAGAGTATAGCCCTTTATTAAATAAACTAATAACATCTATTGAGGTTGGTAATGGTTCTGCTCCAAATAAATATTCTAGATATGATAAGTATTATTACAATTTATTAGATAAGGGTTGGCAACTTGGTGCTATAAACTCGCAAGATAATCATAGAATGAATTTTGGTGATGATGAAAATTTAACATGCATAATTTCTAATGAACTTACTTTAGACTCCTTAATAACTGCATTTAGAAGTCGACATACTTATTCAACTGAATCTAAATCTTTAGTTATGTACTTTACTATAAATAATGCTTTTATGGGTGAAACTATCCCTTTAGATGATAATGAACTAGAATTTTATATATTTATTCAAGATAACAATTATAAAATTAAGGAGATAAATATAATTTCTTTTTCAGGTACAATAATAAAAAAAATACCTGATTTAAATTTAAATCGTATAAAATACATTTACAGGCATAAAGCTGAAAATAATGAAAAGTGGTATGTTATAAAAACTATATTAGAAAATGGTAAGGTAGGAATAAGTTCACCTATTTTCCGGGTTTAATTTAGAAATTCTTCTTTGATGAACATAAATTTTTAATTTGTAAATGCGGTTCCTTTTTAGTTGAAAGTGGCTTTGGTTTAAAGTATTAAAGACTTTCTAAAGTATATATTATAAAATTCCTGTACAATTAAAAAATTTCTAAGGTGGTGTTTTGCCCCCTTAGAAATTTTGAACATTTATCTTCTAGTTCTATTGGTGTACCTGTAAATCCTATAAATAAAGCATCATTCATTCTTTGCTCTAATAAACAATTTTTTTATTGATTCCTTGTTTACATTTAATATCTTTCTAAACAATAATCATAAAAAAATTCAAAAATCTTATCCCCATCATGATTATTATAAAAATCAACCATCAACGTATTAAATTCTAATCTGTTTTTTACTTTAACATTAAATACACCTTGACCATTAAATATTAAGATTAAATTTGATACAAGTCTCGATGTTCTTTTATTTCCATCATAATAAAACTGATTTAAAGCCCCCCAAAGAAATATATCAAAAGCTAAATCAATGCTACTTTGACTTCTTTCTATTAATATTGGTAATTCCTTATAAAAAATATTTTCTAACTCTTCTGCTTTTGGCGGAATAAAGTCTGTACCCCCAATTCTAACCTGCCCAGTTCTAAAGCTTCCACTTATCAAAGCTTCATCCTTAGCTACAATTCCATTTAAAGAATCAAATAACTCTTTTCTTATATTTATTTTATCTTTATTAACACTCTCAAAAATGAAATTCCATCCATCTCTTATTCTTAAAACTTGTTGCTCATCACTTAATTTATGACCACCAATAGTTATTCCTTCTAAAAGAGTTTGTACTTCTGGATATGTAAAAGGGTTTCCCTCTAAACTAGCCATATTAAAAACCATATCCGGTAATAACTTTTTAGTTAATATTATTAATTTACTTTTATCTAAAGCTGGACTAAAATCTTCATAAAATTTTGTTCTTTCAAACAGCATGTTTATATCTCCTCTTTTATACTTGAAAATTATTCTATATCTTTAAGTTATAACTAAATCTCACATTCTTAATTATCAATTATTCAAACTTTCTTTTAACAAAATCAGACATTACACTTTGGACATTTTTTATAGGTTATTGACATAATTAATATCTATCCCTTTATCTTACTTAGCAATATTGAATGCTTCACAATAATACTTTTTAGATGTATCACCCATTTTAATGTCTTCTAATCCTCTTAAAAATTATTAAAATTCACTTTCTAAATTTACTTTAATTATTATCAAATATAAACTTATATTATGCAAAATCAACTTATCTAAAAATACTTATATATTAAAAGGAGCCATAGCACTAATCAAAATGTCTTTAATCATAGAAAACATTTTATAGTGTAACAGCCCCTTTTAAATTCAGATTAAACGTATAAAGTCTGAATTTATTTTATTTTCCATTATCTTTATGTTTTACTCTATTAGGTTTTGCTTTCGGTTTTATAACAATTTTCTTTTCTGACTTTTTAGGTCCACCTGTTTGAAGTATATCCATAAACCATAAGAAAAATAATACAGATAAAACTGATAATAACATTTGTACTGGAACTACTTTTTTTGTAGTTGTCAAAAACATTTGAACTAAAAATAATACAATTGCTATAGAAAGAGGCACCCATTTGTTTACTCTCACTTTTTTAAATATATACTTTCTGCAAATCCAATAAAGTAAAAGTGTAAATGCTAAAACTCCTATAAAAGTAAGAATCGTCATAATAACACTACCCATATATGTCATTCCTCCTTAAATGTGTATATTAAATAGTTTATTAGATATTATATATATAATCAAGCTTTACTCGTATTTTTTTATTTTTATGAAAATTTTATTATAATACAAATTATTACTTTAATAAAAATTTTGAAAATAATTAATAAATTTATTGATTTTTACTTTTATAATCCTCCAATATTTGATAAAATTAAATTTAGATTTTATGATTATTAAGAGGTGATAATATGAAACTAGTTGCAAATGCACATTTAGATGAATTAGACTTACAGATTTTAGATTTATTAATAAAAGATTGTCGAACCCCTTATTTAGAAATAGCAAGAATTTGTCATGTTAGTGGAGGAACAATCCACGTAAGAATGAAAAAAATGGAGGATTTAGGTATAATTAGAGGTACTAGAATTCTTCTAAATCTACCTAAACTAGGTTATGATGTTTGTTGTTTTGTTGGAATATATGTAGATAAAGCATCTTGCTTTACTTCTGTATTTGAAGAAATGGCTAAAATAAAAGAAGTCGTTGAGCTTCACTTAACTACTGGAAACTATTCAATGTTTGCTAAAGTAGTTTGTACTAATATTTCTGATTTACAGGATCTTTTACTTAATAAGATTAATAATATAGATGGAATTTCAAGAACTGATACATTTATATCATTATCACAACCAATAGACAGAAATATATCTTTATAATTATTTTTATTTTAAAGTAATAAAAACACACTTTTAAGTAAATACTGTTATTGAAAGAACTGCTAGAAGTATGATTTTATGAAAGCATTTGATTACATTGCACTTATTTCAGTTGTTATAAGTGCTATTAATTGGGGTTTGATTGGATTTTTTCAAATAAATATAGTAGCAATACTATTGGGATGTTATATAATTTTTAGTAAAATAATTTATTCTTTAATTAGAATGGCTGAGATATACTCGCTTTCTTTTTTCACAAAAGAAAGAACCATAGCATAAATTAATTTTAAGCATCATTTCTTTCTTGAAATTGATGCTTAATTTTTATACTATAAAAAAATTAATGTAAAATTAATCTTTTTATAGTATATAAATTCTAGATTATATACTATAATTTAAATATTATGTTAGGAGGTACTATGTATATATTAAATAGTTTTAGCTTATATGACTTAATTTACTTTTTTATGATATATTCTTTTTTAGGATGGTGTGTTGAAGTAATCTATGCATATAAAAATAATAATTACTTTATAAACCGAGGCTTTTTATATGGTCCTTTTTGCCCTATCTATGGTTTTGGAATTGTTTTTATGTTAGTTTCATTACATAATTTCACAAATAACTTATTGTTATTATTTGTTTTTGCCACATTGCTAACATCGCTTATAGAATATTTAACAGGTTTCATTTTAGAAAAGGTTTTTAAATCCAAGTGGTGGGATTATACTGATGATGCCTTTAATCTTCATGGAAGAATATGTCTTGAATTTTCATTATTATGGGGGGCTGCTTCTGTAATAGTTATAAAATTGCTTCACCCTGTGATTAAATATTTGATTGATAAATTGCCTACAACTATTGAAACATATGTTTTTTATATTATAGTAATTTATTTTTTAATTGATTTTGTTCTAACTGTTAATTCTTTGGTTGATTTTAAAAATCTTTTGATTAAACTTCAAACAGATAAAAGTGGTTTATTCGAAAAATGTGTTGAATTTATAGCTTTTACCAAAAAGAAGGCTAGTAATAAGTCAAAAACTTTAGAAGCTAAATTTACAAAATTTATATTAAAATTAAATCATATAAGATTAATAAAATCATTCCCAAATGTTTCTTCAAAATCATTTGATTCAATACTTAAACCATTAAAAGAAAAGATACTAAAAAAAGATTAAAAAATCTTTTTTTAGTATCTTTTTAATTTAGGTCATGTTTTAAACATGAATTGATATATTTAATAGGTAAAGTGGCATTGTAATTTAACTTTGAGAATCCTCAATGAATATTGTCACATTTACTGCTTGTNNATTCCTAAGTTCAATTACTCAGTCCACTTTACTTATAAATATATCAATATTTTTTAAAACATACTAATTATAGTTTTTTAATCTCTTCAAATAATTCTAAAGCTGCATTTTTAGGACCATTCTTCTCTTCTCCACATACTCCTAAACAAGTTTTAATTTGACCAACTTTAGTTTGCTTTGATTTAAACATAAAATCAAAATACTTTTCTATGAGTACATTAGTCTCATCTTGTTTTTGAACTGGACCAAATGGATTTGCAAAGAATGATTCAACTAATCCTTTTTCTGTTGTAGTTCCCTTAGCCATTCTTGCACCTGATCTAAATACATTTACTGCGTCTTCAGCGCAAGTGAAATATTCTAGATGTTTTTCATTTTCTTTTACATCCTCATAATTATTTGCATAAAAGAAGAAATCAATTTTATATCCTGCCATTATTTCTTTGTAAGATGAAACTGGCATAACTAGTCTAGCATTCACTTTATCAGGATTCATAAATATACTTCTATCCATTTCTTTAAAAGCATATCCTTGGTCCAAATCATCTAATCTAACAAATGCTCCTATTTCTGTACCATACCCTTTTATTTCACCATCTTCTAATTTAAAAGTTCCCATATCATCAAATATTATAGTCATATCAGATATATAATCTTCACTTAAGCTTCTAAATGCTTCTAAGCTTTCTGATTTTCCTGCCCCACTATCCCCCATAATAACTACATTAGCTGTTTTTCCATTTTTCAATACAATATTTACCATAGCCCCATGTATTGGTAAATATCCTTTTTTAATCATTATTAAATTATGAAGAGTTAATGACATTTTTTTCATATATCCAAAATAGTCAATTTTATCTGAATGATTTATATAACCAAGCATAATATCATTTTTATAATCATTATAGAATACAGTCTTTAAATCTTTTCCATTTTCATCATTTGCGCCAAATACAAATACTATATCAGGTCTTCTGCCTCTTATCTCTTCTGTTCTAGCCATCTCGAATAAGTTACATAAAGTTATTCCATGTTCCATATAATCTCTATGGAAGTATATATATGCTAATGACTCTCCTATTTTAGCAGGATAACAAAACCAATGTTCTTTGTTTATACTTGCATATTTTAATGGATTTTCATCAATTTCTGAAAACACTCCATCTCTTGTATTTCTCTTTGGATAAGTTATAAATGGTGTTTCTAAAAGAATGTTATCTATAAAAGGTATATCTTCTAATATTTCATACCCTTTAGGAATGGGCCACTCCATTTGATGAATCATGATACATGCGTTTCCACCAGCAGGAATTTGTCTATAAACCTTAGGTTGATAACCTAATACATTTTTTTCAACCTTCCTATATAATTTAAGTATGATTACTGAGAACTCTGCATTTGCTTCTGTAAAGCTCATTGCAGCTAATCCTTGTCTTAATTTATATCTATGAATTATTGTATATCTTTCTAATCTTCTCCAATAAGAATAAAACTCTTCTACAAATCTAATAAAGCTATCTTTATTAGTCAATAACGCTTCAAAACCTGGACTTAATTCTATAATTTCTTCTACACCCATTATTGTTAAAAATTTTATAGCTTTTATTAATGCCTTGCAAATCTTAGATGTATCATTTGATTCTAATGAATCTGTTAAAAATCTATATGTTAATGTATTTTTTCTTTTTGATTTTTCTAAATAACTATTTAATACCCTTCTAAAGCCTTCACTTTCTAACACTGAATCAATATTATTACAATACTTTGTAGTAAAATTAATCATTACTTTATCATTACTCATGGAAAATTCTTTTTTCATTTATTTGCCCCCTATTATGAATTTTTAAATAAGTCAATATTGCATTTTTTCTATAAAAGCTGTATTTTTATTTAATTATAACATAATTTTTGCAATATTCAACCTTTCAATTTTTCATTTTTTTAATTTATATACATATTACATTAATTGAAATCCTTATCTTTTTTAAGAATTATTTTCTATTTAATGGTAAAATAATTTAAAGGAGTGTTCTTATGAGAGTTAAAAGAAATTTGAAATTTAAACTACTATTATTATTTATAATATTATCTACATTATTTATGCTAAGATACTTGAATTTAAACACTAATTACTATGATTATAATAATATGATTATTCACTACATTGATGTGGGACAAGGTGATGCAAGTCTTATACAAGTAAACAATATAAATATGCTAATAGATTCTGGTCCAAAAGAATCTAGAAATAAAATTTTAAGTTACCTGCGCTCATTGAATATAAAAAAAATAGATTATATTATTGCAACCCATCCTCATGAAGATCATATAGGTAACATGGCTAAAATTATAAAAACTTATGGAATTAACAAATTTTATGCACCTAAAATAGAAAATACTACATCTACATTTGAAAAAATGATAGATGCATTAAAAGATAAAGATCTAAAAATTAATGTATTAAAAAAAGATACTAATACCATTGATCTAGGAAAGAATACTCATGTAACTGTGTTTTCTCCAATTAAAAATCTATATGACAATATAAATAATTATTCACCTGTTATAAAAATTCAATATGGAGATACTTCCTTCTTATTTACAGGAGATGCTGAAAAAGAAGTAGAGAGTGAAATATTATTAGATTCAAACAATAATATAAAAAGTGATGTAATAAAAATAGGTCATCATGGTTCATCCACCTCCTCAAGCAAAGCTTTTATTGAAAAAGTAAATCCTTCACTAGCTATAATTTCTGTTGGTAATGATAATAAATTTAATCATCCTAATAAATCCACAATAGAATGTTTAACTAAAAGTAACATAAAAATTTATCAAACAAATAAAGAGCATACAATTATCTTATCTTCTGATGGACATAAAATAATAAAAAAATAATTATGTATGAGATGAATCTAAGTCCTCCAAAATATTGACATAGAATGACTGTTGATATATCATAGAATTAATATTATATATATTATGTCCCTTTCATTTAATATTCATAATGAAAGGGCTTTATTTATGAAGATTTGTATAGGAGTGAAATAAAAATGGCATCAAAAAAAATTAGAACAAGATTTGCACCTAGTCCAACTGGTTATATGCATGTTGGAAATTTAAGAACTGCACTTTATGCTTATCTTATAGCTAAACATGAAGATGGAGATTTCATACTAAGAATTGAGGACACTGATCAGGAAAGATTAGTAGAAGGTGCGGTTGATATTATATATAACACGCTAAAATTAACAGGTCTTAACCACGATGAAGGTCCAGATGTTGGCGGTGAAGTTGGACCTTATGTTCAAAGTGAAAGAAAAGCTATATATCTTGAATATGCAAAAAAATTAGTTGAAAAAGGAGAAGCTTACTATTGTTTCTGTTCTAAAGATAGATTAGATATACTTAAAGAAAATGCTGAAGCTTTAAAGAGACCATTTAAGTATGATAAGCATTGTTTACATCTTACAAAAGAAGAAATAGAAACAAATCTAGCTAAAGGATTACCTTATGTAATAAGACAAAATAATCCTACAACTGGATCAACAACTTTTGATGATGTTATATACGGTAAAATAACTGTAGATAACTCTGAACTTGAAGATATGATTTTAATTAAATCTGATGGTCTTCCAACTTATAATTTTGCAAATGTTGTAGATGATCATTTAATGGGTATAACTCATGTTGTTAGAGGTAATGAATACCTTTCATCTTCACCTAAATATAATAGATTATATGAAGCATTTGGTTGGGATGTTCCAGTTTATGTTCATTGTCCACCAATTATGAAAGATACTCATCATAAATTATCAAAAAGAAATGGTGATGCATCATTTGAAGATCTTATTCAAAAAGGTTATCTAAAGGAAGCTGTACTTAACTACATTGCATTACTTGGATGGAACCCTGGAACAAATGAAGAAATATTCAGTCTTGAAGAATTAACTCAAAAATTTGATTTCAAGGATATAAGTAAATCACCTGCTATATTTGATGACGCTAAATTAAAATGGATGAATGGTGAGTATATAAGAAAACTTTCTTTAGATGAGTTCCATGAACTTGCTGTTCCTGAATATAAGAAAGTTTTAAAGAAAGATTTTGATTTAAAATTCATTTCAGACTTATTACATACAAGATGTGAATTATTAAGCGATCTAGCAGAACAAATTGATTTCTTAGAAGAGTTACCAGAATATTCGACTGATCTTTATGTTCATAAAAAAATGAAAAGTACAGTTGAAAGTTCATTAGAAAACTTAGAAAAAGTTTTACCAATTATTGAAGCAATCGATGAAGCAAATTGGAATAAAGATTATATCCACGAAAAAGTGTTCGAATTAATAAAATCATTAGAAATTAAAAATGGTCAAATGTTATGGCCTATAAGAACTGCTCTTTCTGGTAAATCATTTACTCCAGGTGGTGCTTTCGAGCTTGCTATATTACTTGGAAAAGAAGAATCAATTTCAAGATTAAAAAAAGGTATAGAATTACTTAAATAATAGAAACCCCTCTGCATAATCATTTACTATGCAGAGGGGTTTTAAGGTACCGTATTATTTAGACTTTCTTAGCTTTAAATTTCATGCACTTAATCTAAAGCTAAGAAAAATTTATTTTAAGTTGAACTTAGTGATTTATTATTGATTTATTTTCATAATTAAAATTATCTATTTCATCATCCAATTCTTCTATACTCTCATCTAACTCTTCAATTTCATTATCATCATATATATATTTCTTCCACTTAACATAAATATGATATAAATTAACCACATCTTGTTCATTATAAAGAAGTATTTTTTCTATTTTTTCCTCTGGCATTCTTTTGAAGTAACTTTTGTCTTTTAATACTTTATGAAAAGTTTTAGCTAAATTCGATCCACTAATTACTTCTCCTTCCCTTATAATGTCAAATAGCTTTTCTAAATTTTTAAGTCCTATAGATGTGGTTTTATTTTTTTCATATTCTTTTTGTATATCTATTGAATCAAATTCCTTGTTAAAATCATATTCTATCCCATATTGTTTAAAAAGATAATTTATAACAGTAAAATCATTATTCCCTGAAAATGTCACAATTGCTTTTTTACCTAATTTTTTCATCTTAATAAAATAGTTTCGCGCCAAATATAATATATCAGCTACTTCGTCTCTATCTTCTATCATATATTGTGTTACCAAAATTTCATTTAGTCTTTTATTAAATTCACAAGCTCCAAATACTCCAATACACTTTGGTTTTTTATATACATAGTGTTCAAGATCAAAAAATATAAGCTCACTAGGTAAATACTCTCTATTTTCAGGTTTTATCATAAATTCATCACTAAATTCTTCTACCTTTACGTTGTTCTCACGAATAATCACAGTACCACTCTTTCCTATACAAATTGTATATCTTCAATATTTAAGTTATATATTACATCCTTTCTTTCTACTATAACATTAACTTTATTTGTCACTTCATTGTCACTCATAACTTTTTGTAAAAGTTCTTTTGTTGGATTAATGCAAAATGGATGTCCTACATGCTTAAACATAGTATAATCTCCAGATGTATCTCCATAAGCATAACTTTTGTTAAGGTCTATATCATATTTCTCTACAAGTTCATTTATAGCTTTAGATTTACTCTCGCTATCCCACATAGGTATAACTTCACTTGTATACATATCTTTCTTATCTACCATATAAATTGTACCTTTATAATCATTAAAGCCATATTTATTGGCCATTTCTCTAACAAGTTCTGAAGGCGAACCTGATATTATTATTATAATATGACCTTGCTCTTTATGCCACTTTATTCTATCTCTTGTAAAAGTGTAAACCCTATCACCTTTTTGTTCAACTACTTTTTGCGCTATATGCTCTACTTGATGCTTTTCTAATCCTTTGATAGCTTCTAAATAAACATCTACCATCTTTAAAAGATAATTGTCATAATCACCTTGTCTCTTATCCCATTTTAAAAAATGAGGCTTTACTTCATTATACCATCTCTCAGGCGCTATAATCTCATATTTAACCATCTTTTTAAATACTTCTGTAATTAAACCTTCTCTGTATAATGTTCCATCTAAATCAAAAAATGCCCCTATTTTTGACATTATCTCACCCCGTCTTTCATAGTATAGTATATTTTTTATATTTTATTATACTGTATTTTTTTAATTAGTTAAAGTTTGTATTATATTTTCTTATTTATCTTTAATTATTTATATTTTTTCCATTATATTATATATTATGTTTTTGGACTTCAACTATTGACTAAAGTGTAAAAAAGATGCTATTATTATACTTTGAACGATAATAATTTTCAATTAGAGGTGATATTCATGTGTATTTGCGATTTAAAACCTGGTGAAAAAGGAATAATAGATTTCATTGAAGGTGATTTAAAATTAAAGAAAAGATTATCAGCCTTAGGATGTATTAAAGGTACTGAAATTGAATTTAAAAGAAGAGCTCCTTTAGGAGATCCAATAGTTATAAATTTTAGAGGATTTGATTTAGCTATTAGGAAAAATGATGCTAAGAATATATTCTTATCAATATAGGGAGGATTTTAACTTATGACGACCATAGCTTTGCTTGGAAATCCTAATGTAGGAAAAACTACTTTATTTAATGCTTTAACTGGATCCAATCAATATGTTGGTAATTGGCCTGGAGTAACTGTTGAAAAAAAAGAAGGATACATAAATGACATAAAAATTGTAGACTTGCCAGGAATTTATGCAATGGATACTTTTTCAAATGAAGAAAAAGTAGCAAAAGACTTTTTGCAAAATGGACAAGTTGATTTAATACTAAACATAGTAGATGCTTCTAATTTAAATAGAAATCTTTACTTAACAACTCAATTAAAAGAATTTAATAAACCAATCATATTAGCAGTAAATATGATTGATGTAGCAGAATCTAAAGGTATTTTTATAGATTATAAAAAGCTATCAAAATTATTTGACGTTGAGATAATTCCTATATCTGCTGGAAAAAACATTGGAATTGATAAAATTTCAGCAAAATTACAAGAAGCTAATTTTAAAAACTCAGAAAATAATGAGAGGTTTGAATTTTCTTCTGAAGAAGATGCTTATTCATTTATTGAAGATACATTAAAACAATGTATAAAATCGGAACAAAATAATGAAATAACTACTTCTGAAAAAATAGATAAGATTCTACTTAATCCGTATTTTGCTTATCCAATCTTTTTAATGATAATAGCTTTAATGTTTCAAATTACATTTTCTTGGGTTGGACAGCCTTTATCAGATTTATTAGACACATTTTTAAATGATGCTTTTGTTCCTTTTGTAAGTAATTCATTATCAAGCACTGCTCCTTGGTTTCAATCTTTAATAATTGATGGAATAATAGCAGGTGTTGGTGGAATACTAGTATTATTACCTATAATTTTAGTATTATTTATATGTATTACCATATTAGAAGATAGTGGTTATATGTCTAGAGTAGCATTTTTAATGGATAAATTAATGAGAAAAATGGGATTATCAGGAAAAGCATTTATACCTATGTTGATTGGTTTTGGCTGCACTGTCCCTGCAATAATGACTGCAAGAACTTTAGAAAGTGAAAAAGATAGAAAACTTACTTCTTTACTTGTTCCTTTAATGTCATGTAATGCACGTTTACCAGTTTATGTAGTATTTGCATCTGTATTTTTCACAGATTATAGAGGGTTAGTTGTTGCATCATTATATTTTTTAGGTGTACTTCTAGCATTCTTACTCGGTATATTATTTAAAAATACATATTTCAAAAAAGATGAAGAACCATTTATAATTGAAATTCCTGAATATAAAATGCCAAAACTATCATCGATTTTAAAGCAAACAGGAGATAAAGGAAAAGACTTTTTGAAAAAAGCTGGAACAATAATCTTTGCTATGAGTGTTGTAATATGGTTTTTATCAAACTTTAACTTTACTGGTATGGTAAGTGAAGTAAATGAAAGCATTTTAGCTTCTATTGGTAATGTTATAGCTCCTGTGTTTTCACCTTTAGGATTTGGAAATTGGCAATCTGCTGTTTCATTACTTTCAGGACTACTTGCTAAAGAATCAGTTATAGCTTCTATGCAAGTAATTTTTGCTGGTAATTTAGATATTGTTTTAGGTGCACATTTTACTGCATTATCTGCCTATTCTTTCTTAGTATTCATATTACTATATACACCTTGTATTTCTGTAATTGGAACTATGAAAAAAGAATTTGGTGCTAAATTTACTTTATTTTCAGTATTTTATCAATTAGTACTTGCTTGGATAGTTTCATTCCTAGTATTTAATATAGGTAACTTAATCATATAAAAATATAAAAATATAAAATTAAAATTTCAACTAATTATTACATAAAGGTGATGTGATTTATGGTAGAAATAACTTGTACTATACTAATTGTTTTATCTTCAGTTTTTATAATTATGAAATCAATAAAAAATTCATCTAAAGGCAAATGTAATTGCAGTAGTAGTTGTAAAAATTGTTCTAAAACATGCAGTAATATTTTAGATAAAAAATAGACTATATTTTAGAGCGTTGGTATTCTATCAACGCTCTTTTAAATATAGTCTATTTTTATGTTGTTCTATGTTTTAGAAGTGTATTATTGATATATGCAAAGAAGCAAAGAGCTCTAGATTGAGTAATTAAACTTAGAAATGACACTTTACCAATTACATAGAACAAAATCGCTAAGG
>NZ_JAMQHY010000013.1:1746-5030 GCF_023845705.1 Clostridium sp. ZBS15 | reverse complement strand
TTCCTAAAGAATAAAAAAACATAGAATTATTCATTATAAATTCTTAAATAAGCTTGGATTTTTAGACTTATAAAATTTTACTACTCTAATATAATAAATATTAATAGTTGCAATTGTAGGTGATGCCAATAGCATTCCTATAGGTCCCCAGAATGCGCCACCTATTATTACCCCCATAATGATCCAAAATGGTTTCACTCCTACTTTTGATCCTATAAGCTTAGGATCAAGATACCAAGCATCAAATTGTTGAATTAAAAGTAGAAGCACAAATACTATAAGAGCCTTCATAGGTGAAACAAATATGCACACTGTAGCACCAACAACTTCTCCTATAAAAGGTCCAAAGTAAGGTATCATATTAGTAATAGCTACTATGATTGATAATAATAGTGCATATGGAGCTTTAACTATTACTAAACCAACTAAAGCTATAAGCCCTATTATAGCAGAATCTATAGCCTTTGCTCCTATATACACTCCTATCATCTTGTTATAAGTTTTACAAACATTAATTAATTCATTAGCCTTCTTTTCTTTTAAAATTATATAAGTTATAGTTTTTAAACCATATAATAATCCATCTTTGTCACATAATACATAAACAGCTATTAAAAATCCGAATACTATTTTTACTAAGTTTCCTGTAAAAGATAATAAATATCCTAACATGCCTTGTAATAAAGTTATTGTAAAATTACCCATTTTAATTGATAAAAGTTCAATTTTATCTACTAAACCAGCGTCAACTATTAACTCACTTAATCTAGGGTTTTTAATAGCTGTGTTAATCCATTCTTGAATTGTTTCCATATATATAGGTACTTCTTTAATTATGCTACCAATACTATCTATCAAACTAGGTATAGTAAATAAGAAAAACATTATTATTATTCCTGTTATAACTGCATATGTTGCTAATATAGACTTTCCTCTTGAAAATTTACATCTTTTTTCAAAAAGCATCATTATAGGATTTAATATATATGTAAAAATTAAAGCATATATAAATGGCGATATAATAGATAGAAAATGTTTTGCTATATTAAAGAAAAACTCATAATTATCTATTATTTTATATACAATAATACCAATAATAGCAATTACTAATATATCCTTGTATTTTACATTCCTATTTATAATCATTCCCTTTCTCCTCTCTTAAAATATTCTTACGTATTACCAAATATTATATCATATATTAATTTAATAAAGATTAATTCTTTGTTAAATTAATTATGTATTACCATATTTAATTTAACAGTGACTTAATCCTTGTTTTTAATATTCTCAGGCTCTGTTTTAAATATGTGTTAATATATACAATGGGTAAAGTGGCATTGTAATTGAACTTATGTATATATCAACACTCTACTAAAACATAGCCATAGCATTAAATAAAAATAGCTAGAAACTTAAAATTAAAGTTTCTAGCTATTTTTTTAATTACATTTTTTCTACTACATCTATTCCTAATAGTTCTAATCCATTCTTTATTACTTGTAAACTACTTCTTACTAAGCTTAATCTAGTTGCTTTTAAAACTTCATCATCTAAATTTAAAACTGAATGAGCATTATAGAATTTGTTAAATGATTTTGCAACTTCTATAACATATCTTGTTAAAATTGATGGTTCTAACTTATCAGTAGCAAGTTTAATTTGATTATTGAAATTAGCTAAAACTTTAACTAATTCAAATTCTTCTTTTGAAGATAATTTACTAAAATCAACCTCTGAAGAAATATTCTCTGCTCTACTTAATATGCTGTTAGCTCTAGCATAAGAATATTGAACATAAGGACCTGTTTCTCCTTCAAATGATAAGATTTCTTTCCAATCAAATACGATATCTTTTTCTCTTGAATTCTTTAAGTAAGTGAAAATAATAGCTCCAACACCTATTTTCTTAGCTACTTCTTCTTTATTTTCAAGATTTGGATTCTTTTCATTTATAACTTCTAAAGTTTTTTCAACTGATTCTCTTATCAAATCATCAAGTAAAACAACTTCTCCCTTTCTTGTAGAAAGCTTTCTATCTGCAAATTTAACTAATCCAAATCCAACATGAACACAATCATTTGCCCATTCATGTCCTGCAAGTTCTAACACTTTAAATACTTGTTTAAAATGTAATGCTTGTGGGCTTCCAACTACATAGATACTCTTGTAGAAATCATAAGTTTTCTTTCTATACATAGCAGCAGCTAAATCTCTTGTTGCATATATAGATGCTCCATCACCTTTTAATACTATACAAGGTGGCATATTATAATCATCTAACATTACAACCTGTGCTCCATTACTTTCTACAAGTAATCCCTTATCCTTTAATTCATTAACTACTACATCCATTTTATCATTATAGAATGCTTCTCCTGCTAATGAATCAAATTTAACTCCTAATATATCATATACTCTTTCAAATTCCTTTAAACTTAAATCTCTAAATCTCTTCCATAAAGCTTGTGCTTCTGGATCTCCTGTCTCTAGCTTTTTAAAATACATTCTTCCTTCGTCTTCTAAGCTAGGATCTTTTTCTGCTTCTTCATGGAATTTAACATAAATTCTAAGAAGTTCATCAATTGGAGCTTTTTCTAAAGCTTCTTCATCAACCCATCTATTATAAGCTGATATAAGCTTACCAAATTGAGTTCCCCAATCTCCTAAATGATTTAAACCTACAACATCATATCCTTCTTTTTTAAACATTTTGTATAAAGAATTACCAATGGCTGTAGTAAATAAATGTCCTACATGGAATGGTTTTGCAATATTAGGTGAAGAATATTCAACACAAACTGTTTTACCGTCTCCTATGTTAGATTCACCATAGTTATCTCCATCTTTTAATATCTTATTGATTGTATTTTCAGCAAATACTCCTTTATCAACAAAGAAATTTAAATATGGTCCAAGATTTTCAATTCTTTCAAATCCTTCTTTGTTAATAGCATCTTTTAAAGTTTCAGCTATCATATTAGGTGCTTTTCTCATTACTTTAGAAAGTTGAAAACATGGAAAAGCATAATCCCCCATTTCAGACTTAGGTGGTATTTCAATAAGTTTTTCTATAGCATTAACATCCAAATCTACATGTTCTTTAATTAGCTGTGCAATTTTATTTTTGTAATCCATAAGTATCCTCCTAGAAGTTTATTATTTAATCTTTCGCTCTTTTTTAAAACAGAGCCAAGTTTATAACTATGTACTTTTATTTTATATTTTTATAAAGAACAAAATCGCTAAGGCGACTTTGGAGCTGTCGATTTTTTTAGCCATGC
>NZ_JAMQHY010000013.1:1315-1660 GCF_023845705.1 Clostridium sp. ZBS15 | reverse complement strand
TATCCGCGGTACCACTCTAATTGCATCTTTATAGTTTAACTTAAATCATAAAGATACCACTTAACTTTTAACGCAAGTTATTACGATCATCCCTACTTAAAACTTTTCAGGTGATTTCTCCAAGACTCTCTTCCTATTAATCTATCTTGTAAGGCTTACACTATCCCTTACTCGCTTTAAGAATCAATTATAGTACTCTTCTTTTCACAGAACTTTTCCATATTAATCTTCATTTATTATACAAATCAGCTTTAAATTTGTCAATCTTAAAAATAGAAAATAAATAACTCATCATATGAATTACTTTTCAAATGATGTATAATGATAATATTAATCTTAAGAATT
>NZ_JAMQHY010000013.1:0-1238 GCF_023845705.1 Clostridium sp. ZBS15 | reverse complement strand
GATAGTAAAATAAACGAAACACTAGCAAATGTTCGTTCATTTAAATCATTATGTACTTTTTCAGAAGTAAAAGAAATCATAGCAGTTGCTACTTATACCTTAAAAAAAGCATCTAATTGTAATGAATTTCTTGAAAAAATAAAAAATCAGTTTAACATAACTGTTAACTTATTATCAGATGAGCAGGAAATATATTATAGTTACTTAGGGGTAACAAGAAGTATGTATGTAAATAATTCTCTTATTGTAGATATTTGTGGATCTTGTACTCATTTAACTTGGGTTAAAGATGGAAAAATAGAGAAAAATACTACAATTCCATTAGGGGCCTTAACTTATACTTTCAAATACAATTTACAAGATAGAGTGTGTTATGAAAATCTAGAAAAAGCCATATTGTCTTTAACAAGTATATTAGATGACATTGAGTGGTTAAAAAAAGAAAATTTCGAATCTATAATAGTTGTTGGTAGTACAGCTAGAACTCTTTGTAAAATTGATAAAGCTAAAAAAAGATATCCTTTTGATATTTTACACAACTACAAGTTAAATGAAAATGATGTTTATAAAATATATAACTTAATAAAATGTAAAGACTTTAAGCAGAGAACTAAAATAGATGGTTTATCAGTAGAAAAATCTGATTTAATAGTTGGTGGATTAAGTATACTAAATACTATAATTGAAAAAGTAAGATGTGATGATATTATAATATCTGGTCGTGGATTAAGAGAAGGTATAATGTTTGAATATATAAATAATCATTATGAGCCTATTGATGATATATTAGATTATAATTTGAATGGTATAATTGAATATTTAAATATAAATAGAGCACACGCTGAACATGTATTTAACATAACATCAACTCTATTTAATGAATTAAAGCCTATTCATAAATTAGGAGATAAATATAATAATGTATTAAAAACTGCTACATTATTGCATGATTCTGGAGTTAGTATAGATTATTATCATCATCATAAACATTCTTTTTATGTAATACTAAATTCCAACATTAATGGACTTAGTCATAGAGAACTATTCATGAGTGCTGCTATTGCTGCTACTCATAATGAAAGAGATAAAGTAGCACTGCCACCTTTCTTTTCAATAATAAATAAATTAGATATAAAAGCTATTAATTCTATTAATATACTTCTTATGATTGCTGAACATTTGGATCTAAGTCTTGAAAGAGCTGTAGACTATTTAAGCATTGATATAAAAGAAGATAG
>NZ_JAMQHY010000127.1:0-285 GCF_023845705.1 Clostridium sp. ZBS15 | reverse complement strand
CCTGTACCAACTATTACTGCATTTTTAGGCTTATTATTAATAATAAAATTCTTAATATTTCTAGCACTTTGTACATTTCTTAAGAAAAACACATTTTTATTTTCTATACCTTTTATATTAGGCATAAATGGTGATGCACCAGTTGCTAATACTAATTTATCATAAGTATCCTTAAACACTTCATTAGTATGTAGATTCTTAACAGTAATATTTTTTTCTAAACTATTAATATTTAATACTTCATAACCTGTAAAAACATCAATATTGTATTTCTTTTTAAAAAAT
>NZ_JAMQHY010000126.1:0-492 GCF_023845705.1 Clostridium sp. ZBS15 | reverse complement strand
TTTATTTTTTATTATTTTTTTTTTTTTTTTCATTTTTTTTTTTTTCTTTTATTATTTTTTCTTTATTTTTCATTTCATTGTCTTTATCTTTTATTATTTCTTGTTTATCTTTTATTTCATTTTCTTTATCTTTTTTTTTTTTTTTTTTTTTTATTAGTTTCTTATGTGTTTATTTTTTTTCTTCCTTATTTTTTTCTTCTTTTGTTTTTCTTTTTTTTTTTTTTTTTTTTCTTTTTTTTTTTTTTTTTTTTCTTTTTTCTTTTTTTTTTTTTCCACTACTTTCTTTTTTTACAGTTGTTTCTTCCACTACATTTTTTTTTTTTTTTTCCTTTTTAACTTTTTTTTTTTTTTAAATAATTTTCTTTAAATTTTTTCCCTGATTTTTTTTATTTTTTTGTGGAACTAAATTCTGAGAAATAATATAAGAAAAATTAATTTTTTATTTCTCCTTTTTTTAATACTTTTTTTATTTAATTTTTCTTTTATTTTTCT
>NZ_JAMQHY010000125.1:0-248 GCF_023845705.1 Clostridium sp. ZBS15 | reverse complement strand
GATGGTATTGAGTTAGATAAGATGTCTGATAAAGATTTATTAGATAAATTAGAACATATTTCTGTTTATGCTAGAGTATCTCCTGAACACAAAATTAGAATAGTTAAGGCATGGCAAAGTAAAGATAAGATAGTTGCTATGACTGGTGATGGTGTAAATGATGCTCCTGCCTTAAAACAAGCTGATATTGGTATTGCAATGGGTATAACAGGTACAGAAGTTTCAAAAGATGCTGCTTCTATGATATT
>NZ_JAMQHY010000124.1:0-277 GCF_023845705.1 Clostridium sp. ZBS15 | reverse complement strand
AATGACGAAGTAATAAGATTCAATAAACGAGTATATTGTATATAATACAACAAGCCAAGAAATATATTCTTTGTAATAATTGAAATAATTACCTAGATAATTACTCAAATTAAAATTGGCATTGTGAAGTTTAGTAGTGATTAGTGCAAGGAAACAAGAAAGTTATGAAATGAGCAGTACTTAGGTACGTGAATGAGAAAATTTCGTAGATGACGAAGCAATAAGAGCTAATAAACGAACAAAAGGTCAAGCTACAAAGGGCGCATGGTGAAAGCCT
>NZ_JAMQHY010000123.1:0-491 GCF_023845705.1 Clostridium sp. ZBS15 | reverse complement strand
GGGGGGGGGGAGGGGGGGAGTGTGGGAGGGGGGGGGGGGGGTGGGGTGGGGGGAGGTAAGGGAGAGAGCTGTCGTTAATAGATTGACTTGATTCCTGTGTTAATCTTCTGATAACTTTTGCAGGATTTCCAAGTATTAATGATCCGTCTTCAATCTCTTTATTTTGAGTTACTAAGCTTCCAGCAGCAACAACAGAATTTTTCCTTCTTTTAGCTCCACTTAATATTCTCGCCCCCACCCCGACCCCTGCCCCCCCCCCTCCTCCCCCCCCCGCCCCCCCCCCTTCCCCCCTCGCACCCCCCCCAAGCCTACAAGACTAATACCGCATTTATCAAATGGATTAATATCAATACTTCTATATTCTAAATAGTTAATTCCTTCATCTAATAATGAATTAAACAAATTATAATTATCTTTTGCCTTTAACCTTATAGAACTATATAGTTCCTTATGACTTTCAATTAAACCATCTTTTATAAATCCATTAATGC
>NZ_JAMQHY010000122.1:0-387 GCF_023845705.1 Clostridium sp. ZBS15 | reverse complement strand
GAGCAGTTTTACAACGAGATCAGGAAACAGATTCTAGAGCACCTCATATAACAGCAGGTATTCTAACACCAGAACAATTAAGAGCATTAGATGATGTCGCAGGAACATATTAGGTTAAAGCTGTAAAAGTAACAGGAGATCAACGTATTTCAGTTGTTGTAATAAAAGTTTTTTTTTTTTAAAGAAGAAGACGGCATACGAGAATCGAGTGTGACGGGAGTGCAGACGTGGGCTCTGCAGGTCGAATTTAATGAAAAGAATCGCGCTAAAGAAGGTGTAGGTTTTTCAGGAATGACTCGTATAAAAGCATCAGCACTACACAACTTAAAGATGGCCATAACTTACGTGCTAAGCGCCCCAGCCCCCACCCCCCCCCCCCCCCCCCCC
>NZ_JAMQHY010000121.1:0-337 GCF_023845705.1 Clostridium sp. ZBS15 | reverse complement strand
GAACGGAAGAGCGGCGGGGAGGGGAAAAGGGTAGATCTCGGGGGGCGCCGTTTTATTAAAAAAAAAAAAAAAAAAAAAAAAAATATATATTTCTAAAAAAAAAAAAAAAAAATAAAAAAAAAAAAAAAAAAAAAAAAAAAAAAATAATAAAAAAAAAAAAAAAAAAAAAAATAAAATATATAAATTATTAAAAAAATTTAAAAAATAAAAAAAAATATTAAAAAAAAAAAAAATTTAAAAGAATTGAAAAACTTATAAATTAAATTTATATAGAAGGAAAAACTATATTAGATATTGGATGCGGATTTTGTGAATTAAAAAAATATTTAAAAAAAAA
>NZ_JAMQHY010000120.1:0-2407 GCF_023845705.1 Clostridium sp. ZBS15 | reverse complement strand
ACCTGTTATTGTAATCTCTATACACATAAATAATTGTGAATAACCTAGTATTCTTAAATATACAGTACCTTGCTCAACTGCTTCTGGATCATTTAAGAAAAATGAAAATACATATTCTCCTCCTAGTATTAATAAAAGAGAAGCAAGTATTCCTATAATCACAGCCATAACCATAGTAACTTTTACACCCTTATTTATTCTATTATACCTTTTACTTCCGTAATTTTGTCCAACAAAAGTTCCAAGTGCAGTAGAAAACCCACCTGCTGTCATCCATGATATAGCTTCTATTTGTGAACCTACTTTTTGAACAGCTATGGGTACAGGTCCAAATACTGCTATTATTCTTCCTATACACATAGAGAATATAGTAAATAATCCATTTTGTATTCCTCCAGGTAATCCTATATTACAAAGCACCTTTATATAATCCATTCTAGGTCTTGTAAATACATTTACCTTTAAATACTCTTCTTTACCTTTAATCATAACAAATATGAAACTTAAACTTACTATTACTTGAGCAATTACTGTTGCAATAGCCGCTCCTGCTACCCCCATCTTTGGAAATGGTCCTATTCCTAATATTAAAACAGGATCAAAAACCATATTAAATGCAAGTCCTATAGTGTTTATTACAAATGGTGTTTTACTACTTCCAGCACCATTAAATATTGCAGTAAATACTGGATTTATAAAATAAAATATCATTCCCATTGCTACAATGACCAAGTATGTTTTAGACATTGATATTACTTCTGCATCCCCTAAGTTAAAGAAGCCTATAAGTTTATCACTAAATACTAATAAAACCACTGTATATAAAATTGAAAGTACTAAATTTATTTGAATAGCACTTACTATGTACGACTTTACTTTCCTTAAATTATGCTCTCCCATCTTTTGTGCAACTTTTATCTCTGCTCCTGTTTTTGAAATCATAATAAAGGCCATGGCAAGCCAACTATAAAACCCTGCCGTTCCAACTCCAGCAACAGCTTTACTTCCTACTTTTCCTATCCATATCATATCCGTCATATTGTATGCCATTTGTATAAAAGAAGTTCCCATAATAGGCAAAGCCAGTTTTACAAGTTTGGATACAATCTTACCTTCTGTTAGATCAATTCTTTTTTCCACATTAATCTCCCTCCTTTTTTAATTTTAACTATAAATTTAAACATTTATTATATTTTTAATATATAACGATTTTAAAGTCTCAAAATTAGAAATAAAATCTAATCTGAGACTTAGTCAAAATCTTATTGTACTTAAATTATTATATAAGAATCTAAGCATATGTCAAAAATATTTTTTAAAGTTAGCATATTTTAAAGTTTTATAAATATATCTATAAATGTATTAATAGAAAATTTAGGGGATGTTGCAAATATGAGTTTTAGTGAGTATATGAAAAATTCTACTAAAAACATTGTAATTTCAAAAGTATGTTCACTTTTAGAAAAGAATCCTTCAAAAAATATGGATAAATTATTTAATTTATCAATTAAGCTTATAAAAGATAACGAGAATAAAAAGAAGATAAAAAATGCATATACTTATTATAATGATACCCCTTTAGTTAAAAATTTCATTGAAAATATATTGTCGAATTTAAATTCTAATTTTTTAAAAAAGTTTACTATAAATTTTTTCGATTATGTTTTTGATAACAATTCTCATAGCTCTTTCCCATTCTTTGTTATCAATTTATCACCTGAAAATAATATTAATCATCTTACATATAGTGATGTTGACACTATTTTAACAAAAGTCAAAGAAAATAAAATATATTATGTTTTTATAATTGGAAAAGAACCCTTCTCTATGGATTTCTTATTTAGCATTTATAAAAAATATCCTAATATATTATTTATACCTTTTACAAATGGAGAAATGTTTAGCCCTATAATTTGTAATAGATTATATTCAACCTGTAATGTTATACCTATAATTTCTCTTGATGGATTTAAGGATGAAACAGATTATAAGCGTGGAATCGGAACTTTTGATAAAATTATGTTTAACATGGATTTACTTAAAGAAAACTCAATACCCTTTGGAATATCATCAAATATTTCATTTAATAATATAGATATTATAACTTCTAATAATTTTACTGACATGCTATTAAATAAAGGAGCATTTATAAACTTTTATTTTTATGATTCTATAATAAATGAAAGAAAACAAAAATTAGAGCTTTATTCAAAAATGAAAAATTTTAAAATAAATACATCCTGTTTTCCTTTAGATTTTCTTGATAACTCTATAAATTCAAAAATTCTTATAGATAAAAATAGTCTCTATAAAAATGAAATCAAACTAAAATTTAATAATATGAAATATTGTTTTGAATCTTGTTCTTTAAGGATTTGAAATTGATACTATGTTTTAGCAGTGTGTT
>NZ_JAMQHY010000118.1:0-254 GCF_023845705.1 Clostridium sp. ZBS15 | reverse complement strand
TTTTTTTTTTCTTTTTTTTTCTTTTTCTTCAATTTTTCTTAGTTTTTAATTTTCTAGTAACTATATATGCTCGTCCAAACCCAATTATATTAATAGTAATTACTCTTGCAATCGTATATAGAATTGTTATTTTAAATGAATAAATCAATTGAGTCTCTTTCCAAATCCTTAAATAATTTTCAAATCCAACGAAACCATATTTTGGATTAGCCCCACTCCCGCCTGCCCCCGCCTCCCCCCCCCCCCCCCTCCCC
>NZ_JAMQHY010000012.1:118889-128379 GCF_023845705.1 Clostridium sp. ZBS15 | reverse complement strand
CAAAAATATTTACAGCCTCAAATTATATTAAAAAATACCGTACTATTTATTTTATAGTACGGCATTTTAATTAATTATTTTTTCTTATTTTAAAATATATTTCTGGTGTATCTTCTTCTATAGTTCTAAATTCATACCCTTGTAATTTATAATAGTCTATTATTTCTGGTAAAGCTGTACAAGTATTCTTTTGTAGATCTGTACAGTGCATAAGCAGTATTATAGTTGATAAATTTTCACTTTCGTTTATAGCTTTTCTATATAATTTACATGGTGGAAGTTTTGGATTTAGACCATCTTCAGTATCTAAATTCCAATCATATATTTTAAAATTATTATCATGTAATTTTTTCAAATAACTTTTGCTTAAATGTTTATAACTTCCGCCTGGAAATCTAATTATGTTAGGTGAAACTCCAACCACTTTATTTATTTCATTACGACATTCAATCATTTCTTTTATAAAATTGTCCTCGTTGCAATAAATACATTTATACTTATGACTATATGTGTGAAGACCTATACCATGACCTTCATCATTAATCCTTTTTACAATATCTTCTTTGCCTTCAATTTGATTACCAATTAGAAAAAAAGTTGCTTTAACATCTTTTTCTTTTAACACATTTAAGACTCTTTCTGTTACTTTATAACTAGGCCCATCATCAAAAGTAAGATATATTATTTTCTTCTTATAATTATTGGTTTCTTCATTTGAATTAACATTAGTACTATCTATGTTAGCTCCTGTAGAAATACTTCTAAAATTTTGTTCAAATATAGAAATGATAAGAAGTATGTTTATAGCAATGAGCAAAAAATACTTCCACTTATTTTTCAATTTCTTTTCCTCCTTGTTATATTTAGTGTATTAAATTAAATCACGAAACAATTTATTTATAATATTTTTTGTAAATTAATTTTATTAATTATAAAATTCACTA
The DNA here is from genome assembly GCF_023845705.1 of Clostridium sp. ZBS15. Taxonomy (NCBI): domain Bacteria; kingdom Bacillati; phylum Bacillota; class Clostridia; order Eubacteriales; family Clostridiaceae; genus Clostridium; species Clostridium sp. ZBS15. The sequence continues at coordinate 127,435 of NZ_JAMQHY010000012.1, read as the reverse complement.
TATATTATCATTAACTTTTTAATAGTTTTTATTTGTAGTAATTTTTAACATCAATTAACAATTAAGATAAATATTCAATATTATTTGCATAATGTACTATAAATCTTCCTTATTACCTTGAACTATGTGGCCTAAAATTTTTGCATCAAAAAAAGATATACAATTATAAAAATTGCATATCTTTGAATAATAAATTAAATTTAAATATTAACTTCTTCTTTAAACTTTTCTAGTCCTATTCGTTCTATAAAGAATCCAAGCTTTTCTCCTGCTTCTGCATTTTCCTTATAATAATCAAATATGTTATCTACTATTTTTAATGCTTCTTCTTCACTCACATCTTTTACAATAACATCTGCAATTCTTGGATTATACCCTGCTGATCCACCTGCACATACTATAAATCCAGTTTTGTCTGCAATTACCCCAACATCTTTGCTATACACACTTCCACAAGCATTCCTACATCCTGCAACTCCAATTTTAGTTCTACAAGGCATTTCCATCCAAGTATACTTTTTAGAAAGTTTCATTCCTATTCCAATAGTATTATATTTTTCTCTTTTACAAAAACCAGCAGGACACATCTCAACATTTTTAACAGAATTAGCGCTTTTTACAGCAGGTTCCATGCCAAGTTCTTCCCATATCTTAGGTAAATCTTCTTTTTCTAAATTTGTTATTAATATTCTTTGTCCTGATGTTATTTTTAATACACCTTTATATTTTTTAGCTACATCTATTATTTTTTGCATAGTTTCTATAGTTACAAATCCACCTGGTATATGTGGAGTTATACTGTATGTTCTCTTTCCATTTCTTATTTTTTGAAGGTTCCCATAATCCATACTCTCACTCCTTACTTTCCCATATCTAATTTAGTTATATTATTTGCTACACTATATCTTTAAAACATATTCCTATAAACATAATAGGTATAATGATATATTTAATATTAATTAAGTGCTTTTAGCAAATCTTCAAGATTTAATCCATGAACATTAGCTGCATCTTCAAGGCTTTCTGATTGTGCTGATGGACATCCAATACATCCCATTCCAAAACTCATTAAAATTTCTGCTGCATTTTCCTTTATTTTTATTATTTCTCCTACTGTCATATCTTTAGTTATCATAATTTTCTCCTTTTCATATTAAATTTATTTTGTTTCTAATTTGTATATTCTTATTTATATTTTACAATACATTAATATCTAATTCTCTTAATTTACAATACAATACATTTTTAAATGTTATATTCTAATTCGTAGCATTTAAATTACTTATTCCATGTAAGTAATTATATAATAAAGTCTATACAAATTAAGTAACATATGTTACACAATATTTTATATTTGAGCTTTTTTTACTTAACCTTCTCATATAAGTATTTACAAAACTAATTAGATATAGTTATATTCTTATATAGTTTTCAAATCTACTTGACTAATATACCCTTTAAGAAAAATAACTTTAATAAACATGTAAAAATCAAAAAATGAACGTATGATAATGATGTGGTCATACGTTCACTTTTAACATTATAAAATTATGAAAAATATCCTAATTCTATTTATGATTTTTTATATGTATATTTATATAAAATAATTAGCTATTTAATAATAAATTTAAATCCATACACTCAAAATTATTTTTGTACTATTCTTACTATATGTATAGTTAAATATAATAGTTCATCATTAGAAATTTCTTTGTTTAATATTTTTTTAACATAATCTCCGATTAACCTAGCACACTTAACTTCTTTAGGATACTCTTTTATCATTTGTTCAAAAATGAAGTTTTCCTTAGATTCAATCATTCTATCATCTAATAAACGCTGAACAAAAAATTGAAGGTGAGTTAAAAATCTTGAATAGTTAAGCGAATCTTTATCAATAGTTATACCAAAATTATATTGAATTATGTTAAAAATATCCTTTAACATACGTATTGTTAACAACGTATTTTGCATTTCTGCCTCATCGGTCTGTGCATTAACAACATGAAATGCAATATTTCCAGCTTCTTCTTCAGGAAGTTTTACATTAAGTTTATCATTAATATATTTAACTGCATACTTTCCTATTTCAAATTCTTTTGGATAAAACTTTTTTAATTCCCATAATAAACGGTTTTGTATCGTTATGTTTTTTTCATATCTAGTAAGAGCGTAAGATATATGATCTACTAATGTAATAAAAATTTGATCGTTTAACTTTCCACCTAACTTTTCATTGGCATATCCAATAATATCGTTAGTTATTTCAATGTATTCACTAGGCGTTTCTTCTATAAGTTTTACATATTCTCTTGTATCAGTTTCATTTTTTAACACAAATATCTTTTCTATCTTTTCTGTATCTAATTCTTCGCCTGCCTTACGCTTAAATCCAAGCCCTTTTCCCATAACAACAATTTCTTTATCATTTTCGTCTCTTGCTAAAATAAGACTATTGTTCATCACTTTAACTATTTGCATCTTATTCACCCTCATTATCAATTATTTATTTATAAAGGTTTATAACTTTTCTCCATTGGTGTTTATAACATTCTTATACCAATTAAAGCTTTTTTTCTTTATTCTTCTTAAGTCTTTTAAATCAAATTCATCCCTATTAACATATATAAAACCATAACGCTTGCCATATCCTTGATGAGTGCTTACAACATCAATTGCAGACCATGGGCAGTATCCCATAACTTCTACTCCATCATTAATAGCTAACTTTAATTGTTCTAAATGTTTTCTAATATAATCAATTCTATACTCATCATTTATAATTTCATTTTCTTCTAATTTATCTGGTGCACCAATTCCATTTTCAGTAATTAAAATAGGTAAGTCATATCTTTCGCTTACTTTTCTTAAAGTCATTCTAAGACCTATTGGATCAACAACCCATCCATACTTTGTTTTATCTACATAAGGATTTTCAGCTGCACGATATACACCTTGTTCTCCTAACATTATTTGTTGATCCCCTGCTCTTGCTGATATATCAGATGAATCGCCTTTACTTGCAGCTATTGTTGCTGTTGAATAATAATTTATTGCTATAAAATCTGGTTTAGCATCTTTCATTATATCCATATCACCCTCTTTTATAATAGGTTCTAACCCTCTATCTACTAAATAACTCCAAGCTAGTTTATTATATTTACCTCTAACTGCCATGTCTAAAAAACTCCAACAACGAATAGTTTCCCAATTATGAGCTGCAATAGCATCTAGTGGATTACATGTTTCCCCATACATTGCTGTTGTATTAAGTGCTGGACCTATTTTGCCATTTTGGCACATTTTATGACATAACTGCATTACCTTTGCTTGAGCTAAAAGCATATGATGATTTTGCTGATATAATTCTTTTTTACTAGGTAACGTTCCTCCCTTTGGAATACCTATTGCACCTGGATGAAGTATCATTGTATTTTGTTCATTTATTGTTAACCAATACTTTACCTTTGATCCAAACCTCTCAAATAGCACTTTAGCATATTTAGAAAAAGCATCTATAGTATCTCTGTTACTCCAACCACCTTTTCCCTCTAATACATATGGTAAATCAAAATGAAACATTGTAACTACTGGCTCTATATTATATTTATTTAACTCATCTATAAGATCATTATAGAACTTAATTCCTTTTTCATTAACTTCACCAGTTCCTTGTGGAATAATTCTAGTCCATGCTATAGAAAAACGATAAGCCTTTAACCCCATTTCTGAAAATAACTTCACATCCTCTTTAAATCTATGATAATGATCACTAGCAATTTTAAAGTCTGCTGCTCCTTCTGGATGATCACACATATCTATAACAGATAATCCTTTTCCATCTTCATTCCAAGCTCCCTCTACTTGATAAGCTGATGTAGATCCACCCCATAAAAAGTTTTCAGGAAATCCTTTTATATTATTATATATCATATTAGCTCAACCTTTCATCATAATATTTTAAGTGTGAAATCAGACTTTGATATTTTTTCAAAGTCTGATTTTTTTATATTAATATTATCTACTCTGTAATTTTTATGATTTTTTCTCCAAAAGTTACTTTCTTTTCTTCTTCTCCTAATATATCTGAGTATTTATCTGAATTACAAATGACTATTGGAGTCACCATATCATAACCTAATTTTTTAATTTCTTCTATGTCAAAATTGATTAATTTATCTCCAACCTTAACTCTATCTCCGCTCTTAACAAATGATTCATAATGTTTTCCTTCAAGATTTACAGTATCAAGGCCTATGTGAATTAAAATTTCAGTTCCATTGTCACTTTCTATTGCAACTGCATGTTTTGATGCAAGTACAGTTTGAACTACTCCTGAAACTGGTGAAACTACATTCCCTTTATCAGGTACTATTGCCATCCCCTTACCTAAAAGTTCTCCTGAAAATACATCATCATTAACTTTGCTTAAAGGAATTAATTTTCCTGAAAGAGGACTTGCTATTTCCATTGAACAATTCATTTCTACTTTTTCTTCACTCTTTATTTCAGTAGAATTATTTTCTTCTACTTCTTCTTCATCAATTGGATCTTCAAAACCTATAATCCAAGTTAATACAAAAGTAACAACAAAGGCAATTGCACAAGTAATTAAAGCATGAACTATATTCATTGGATTTTCCCCTATAAATGCTGGAAGTGCTGCAAGTCCTGGTGAAACAAATGCATAACGTACAAGTCCTGAAAGCCCTGCATATATACCAGCACAACCTCCACCTATCATAGCTGCTATCAGTGGCTTTTTAAGTTTTAAAGTAACTCCATAAAGTGATGGTTCTGTTATACCTAGTAATGCTGTTATACCTGATGAAGCTGCAAGTTGTTTTAAATTTTTATTTTTACTTTTAACAGCAACACATATAGTAGCTGCACCTTGTGCTATATTTGATGCTAACATACCAGGTCCATTAATCATTTCTGCTCCATTGTTAGTCAATTGCATTGTTGCAATTGGTGTCATTGCCCATGCTGTTCCAGTTACAACAAGGAAAGGTTGTAATGCTCCCATAAGTAATGGTATTAACCAGCTAGCTTTTCCATTAATAAATTCTGCTCCTGCTGCTACTAAATCGTTTAAATATGTACCAAAAGGTCCTATTGCGATTAAAGCAAGTGGTGCTGTAAGCAATAAAATTATTAAAGGTTTAGTAAAGAATTTTATAATTGATGGTGATACTTTTTCTGCAAATCTTTCTATGTAAGACATTGCCCATACAGTAATAATAATTGGTAATACTGAACCTGCATAATCAGTTAATTTTACAGGAATCCCCATAAAATGTACTGCTTCTCCAGATGCCATAAGTATGCCTAAGTTAGGATGTAATAATACTCCTGCAAGTGTCATAGCTAATATTGGACTACATTCAAACTTTATAGCTGCACCATATGCAAGTAATACTGGCATAAAGAAGAATGCTGCATCTGCAATGGTATTTAAAATATAATATGTTTGACTATCATCTGTTAATATACCTGTTAATGTTAAGATAGCTAATACTGCTTTTATCATACCAGCTCCAGTAATTGCTGGAATCATAGGAGTAAATGTTGTTGATATAACACTTATAAAACGAGAAACTATACTTTCTTTTTCTACATTTTCTTTATTTGATTTATTTTTTGAACTTTCAAGAGTTCCTGTTTCATTAAGTATAGCTCTATAGGCGGTTTGTACATCATTTCCAATAACAACTTGAAATTGTCCACCCTTATTAACTACACTTATAACTCCTGGTAGTTTTTCAATCTTTTCAGCTTCAACTTTTGACATATCATTAAATTCAAATCTAAGTCTAGTTGCACAATGTGTAAGCTTATTTACATTTTTTGATCCACCTACAAGTTCTAATACTTGAAGTCCTACTTTTTTATAATCCATAACTCTTCTCCTCCGTTTTTTAGAATAAAAAAAGACCAAAATAAAATGTATTTCTTAATTAAAAGAAATGCATTTTTATTTCGGTCTTGCCTGCTTTACCAGTAACATGCCTTAACAAAAATGTGTTAAAACCCATGTAATCTTTTACTTAAGTAAATAATATCATATATTTTTTATATATTCAACATGTTTTTTAATATAAATTAAGTTTTTTTAATATATAATTTTAATAATTATGGATAAGCTAATATCGTAACATTTTTCTATAAAATATTATGAGCAAATTATAGAAGGAGGATTTATATGAAAAAGAAAACTCTTTACTCAAACAACAATATTACTAATTCTGATCCTGCATCATCTAAATATGCTAAAAATGTAGATAATAAAAGTCATGAAGAAAGTCCTTATGGTGATAATGAACCCTCTCCTCGTACAACTTACAAATAAATTTTATACAAATTTTTAATCACTAATTTTACTGGCTTTTCGTTTGATATCTAGAGATATATTTATAAGTTTAAGATTTTTCACAGGATAATTTAATATCCTGTGAAAAATCTCTTTTCTAAATTTGCATGACAAACTTAAAATCCTCCTAAATCCATCTAATATATCTTTTCTATTTATAAAGATATAAAAATAAAATTAATCTTGATCTATTGAAAAATATTCCAATCTGTACTATACTAAAAACAATTAATTATATTGTTTGATTTTTGCCGCCGGGTAAAAATGCTTTTACAAACATTCGTATTTCATACCATTAGGCCATTGAAGGTATGAAAATTCGAATGTTTTTTTATTTGGAGGGGTTAATTTATGAAAAAAAATATTTTATATTTAAAATTTATGAAATTTATAACTTTAAATGTTCTTGGAATGATAGGTCTTTCTTGCTATATACTTGCTGATACCTATTTTATTTCAAATGGACTTGGTACAAATGGACTAGCAGCCCTTAATCTTGCTATTTCTGTATACAGCTTTATTCACGCTACTGGACTAATGATAGGCATTGGTGGTGCTACAAAATTTACAATACTAAAGACTCAAAGTGAACATAGCAAAGCAAATGAAGTTTTTACTCATTGTATAATCTTAGGTATTGTTATTGGAATTATTTTTGCCCTTACTGGAATCTTAGGTTCTGAATCCTTAAGTCGATTTCTAGGTGCAAATGAAGAAACATTTGTTATGACAAACATTTACCTGAAAACTATATTTTTGTTTTCACCATGTTTTATTTTGAATAATGTTTTAATCGCTTTTATACGTAATGATAATTCCCCAAAACTTGCAATGGGAGGAATGATCCTTGGAAGCCTTTCTAATATTATTCTTGATTATATTTTTATATTCCCACTAAACTTAGGAATGTTCGGAGCAGCCTTTGCAACAGGACTTGCTCCAATAATTAGTATAGTATTATTATCATTACATTTTGTTAAAAATAAAAATAATTTTTCCATTAAAAAATGTAAATTTGATTTAACAATATTTAAAAATATCATTAATCTTGGACTTTCTTCATTTGTAACAGAGATATCCTCTGGAATTGTGCTTATAACATTTAATATTGTCATTTTAAATATTGCAGGTAATATAGGTGTTGCAGCTTATGGAATTATAGCCAATTTAGCTCTTGTAGCAATAGGTATATTTACTGGAATAGCTCAAGGAGTGCAACCTCTTGTTAGTAATAGCTATGGTAACAAAAATTTTCTACAGCTAAAACAACTATTAAAATATTCAATTACTTTATCACTTATAATTTCAGTAATAATTTATTTTACAATCAATCTATTTTCAAGTGAATTAATTTCACTTTTTAATAGTGAAAATAACTCGCTATTAAAGACTTATGCAACAACAGGACTTTCACTATATTTTATTGGATTTATCTTTGTTGGAATTAATATTGTTATAATTTCATTTTTAAATTCTATTGAAAGTTCTAAAGTAGCATTTATTATCTCCTTAATAAGAGGCTTTATTGCTATTATTCCACTAGTGCTTATACTATCATCACTTTTCGGCTTAACTGGTGTATGGCTTGTATTTCCAAGTGTTGAAGCTGTAACTACTCTAATAGCTATAATTTTATTAAGAAATTCAGGCATAACAATTGCTCAAAATAACGAAGTAACTGATATTTAACAAATTCTTGATACTTTCCAAATGGACAAACTATTTCTATATATAAAATAATAAAAATAAATTTTAAGCAAATACTAATATTGAAAACTTTATTTAAGAAGGAGAGATAATTTATGGCTAGTAGAACAGGCACAGTTAAATGGTTCAATGCTGAAAAAGGATATGGTTTTATTTCATGTGATGAAGGAGATGACGTTTTTGCACATCACTCACAAATTAAAGAAAATGGTCCTGAGAAAGACCTACATGAGGGTGAAAGTGTAACTTTTGATATACAAGATGGTGAAAAAGGTCCCATGGCAACAAATATACAAAAATTATAAATTACTTTAAGACTTGGCTCTGTTTTTGTAGAATGTTGATATATCTATAAGGGTAGACGGCTCTGTAAATAATTTTGTGTAAACTCAAAAAAATGAACTCCTTCTCGGTAATAATTATGATAACAAATCATTACAAGAAGGAGTTTTTTTATTCTTTAGGA
>NZ_JAMQHY010000012.1:80537-118854 GCF_023845705.1 Clostridium sp. ZBS15 | reverse complement strand
AAATAATCATATGCCGCACCATTATTACTGCACTGCGTTTGGAAAAGGCGCATGGCTAAAAAAATCGACGGCTCCAAAGTCGCCTTAGCGATTTTGTTCTAGGATATAATCTTCATCAACCAATTACATAATCATTTGATGATACCTATATAGACTGTTCAGTAATTTTAGATTCATTACTTTTTTGAATATTCCTTATCTGCAATTTATCAATTAAAGATATTATAAATCCAATAATACATCCTATTGCTGCAAGAAAATATACCCATCTCATGCCATATATAAATACATCTCCTCTGCCTTCAACATAACCCAATACTCTATATCCTATTTTATAACTCATTCTGTTATACAATACAGTAGTTGAAAATGAAACTCCGAAAACAAATCCTAAATTTCTAATAAGAGCATTTATTCCACCAGCTATTCCCAGTTTACTTTTTTCAACTGAAGACATTACTAAAGTATTATTAGGAGATTGGAAAATTCCATTACCTAAAGCTACTATAGATATAACACTAATAATTATTAGAAATGATGATTGCTCATTTAAAGTTGTCATAGCAAATAAACCTATAGCGCTTACTAAAAGACCACTTAAAGTAAGTATCTTACTTCCTATTTTATCTGCTAAATATCCACTTAATGGAGCTATAACAGTTAAAACAATAGGATAACCCATCATTATAAACCCTGTTGTACCTGGAGATAGTTCCAATACATCTTGAAGGTAAAAAGGTTGTATTATGTTTATACAACTAATTCCTACAAATGATAAAAAAGCACAAAATACATTGATAGAAAAAACTCTATTTTTAAATATTGATAAATCTACAAGTGGATCTTCTATTCTTAATTCTAATATAATAAATATAATAAAACTAACTAAAGCTATTATAAATGATAGAATTATTGTTATATGATTATAGCCAATCTTTTGTCCTGTAAGTAGTCCCTCAAATAATGAAACTATGCATATAAGAAAAAGTAAGGCTCCCTTATAATCTAAAGTTTGCTTTGTATTTATGTTTATTTTATCCTTAGGTAAATATTTCATTGCTGCTATAAAAGCTAATGTTCCTATTGGAACATTTATTAAAAATATGTACTCCCAGCTTACTATCGATATTATTAATCCTCCTAAAGGTGGTCCAAGTAAAGTTCCAAGTGCTACAAAGGTTCCAGAGATTCCAAGTGCTCTTCCTCTTTCATTCTTTGGAAACGTATGTGTTATAATTCCTTGACTTGTGGACATAGTCATAGCTGCACCTATTCCTTGAACAATTCTTGAAAATGTTAAAAAATTAAGCGTAGTTGATATTCCGCATAATAAAGAACCTAAAACAAATATTATAAATCCATATTTAAATACACTTGTTTTTCCTTTTATATCCCCCAATCTTCCAAATATAAGTATAGTTGCAGAAATCACTATAAGATATGTTGTAACCACTTGCTGTATACCAGCCATAGATGTTGAAAGATCCTTTGCCATAACAGGTAGTGCTACATTTATTATGCTACTATCAAGACATGCCATAAATGGTGACATAACTACTATGGCAAGGATTATCCAATTATTTTTGCTTATATTACTTTTTTCAGTTTTAGTCATACTTAATTTGTATCCCCTTCCTCATTTTATTCTTTAGTTTATTTAATACATACCATAAAGATATTATTTCCACTAAAGATTATAACATAATAATAAATATTTTAATGCAAACTATTATTACAAACATTTCTGTATTATCATATATATTTAAATTTTTTAACTTACTACATAATAGCTTAACTTTTATAGCCTATATTAATTAGTATTCTTCGCCCTTCAAGTTATAAATTTTACTAAACATTAAAGTAAAGAGGAGCTACTTATGCTTAATAAAATTAAACATAAATAACCCCTCTAAAATAATAATATTACTTAATTAAATATTTGAGCTTTATATTATTCACCTTGCGGTGTATATATAACTTTATCATTACCATCTATTATTATAAGAGATTTTGCTGGTATTTTTTCTCCTTCAGCATTTACTTCATTATTTGAGAAATTACACACTACTTTTATACCATCTTCATATTGAGTCATTTGAACCAATTTATCATCTGATAATATTTTGTAATCAGTCATTTCTTTATTTATTACTTTTTTACTAAAATCTGACCAAACTTTGCTATGTTTAATTATTATTTCTTTGTGCTCTACCCATTCATTTTTATCTAAATGATATAATGGTGGTACATTATAAAGGACTTCATATAACATTCTATTTTCTATCTCATCTTTTATTTTTAGTGTTCCCCATCCCCACCAATGTGTTGTTATAACTGAATCATTATAAACTAATTTATATAATGGAATAGTATAAGTTGTATCTAAAAATATTTTTTTATATTTGTCCTTTAATGGAATTTGTTTTGAGAACATTTCTGGTACGCCATTAGTATTGGAATAATATCTGCCAACATAATATTCACTATCTTTATTTTTATTCATATCCTTATCCATCCAAGAAAATGATGGTGTTTCTATTCCCTGTGCAAAAGCTATATTTTTGCTTGCAAAATCATTTCCACCTTCAGTACCAACTACCATGTTGTACTCTTTTTGAAGATAATCCATTCTTTCAAGTCTTGCTTTTATATCTTCTTCTTCAGTTGTAATATGATTTGGTGAATAATCATCAAAAATTTCTCCAGTTCCATCTGTATCTAGGAACCATGAATTAAATTGTAATCCTATATTTAAAATTGATGTTACTCTTTCCTTTACACTAGGCATTGCTAAAGTTGGATTTAACTTTCTTCCTACACCTTGGAATCCTTCAATTTTCTTTCCATCCTTTTTGGCTACAGTAGCTTCCTCAAAAAGAGATTTATCATTAAATTTAGCTGTTATCCATTGTTCTTCCCCTGGTTTGTGAATTGAATGATATGAGTCATAAGTTCCTATTAAATATCCTGCTTTATTTGCACTTTCCACAAGTTCAGGCTTTATAAAACCTTCTTGCCAATCATCTAGTCCAAGCCACATATTATCTAACCCTGAATTTTTCATATCTTCTATTACATCAACAGTGTTAGCATCAGACCATTTTTCAATAGGTACTAAATCATCTGATAGTACACTTTTTAACAATCTTTTATTTAAATTTATAAGTTCTACTGAATTTAAGTTATCAATACCTTTGTCTACTAAAACTTTGCTTTCATTATCTAAATTAGTGAAAATTTCAGAATTATAGAACTCTTTTAATTGCAATATTTCACTAAAACCTTTAAGCATTCCATTTTTAGTATACTTATCTGTATAATCTAACTTTTGAAATTCATCAAAAGCTGTTGCAAGCTCACCTCCATCTAAAACTTTTGTATTCAATAAATTTTGTATCCAAAGTTTTAGATTTTGAGGCATATTTTCTCTTAATCTATTCCACTTAATATTTTCTTCTGATATAACATTTCTGTCCCAAAAATACGCATGTGGTGCTCCATATAGTTTTTCAATATTTTTATTTTCTTTAGCTTTCTCTTCTAATGTTTTAAAGTTATCATTTTCAATTAAATAATTTTTATATGTTTTAGCGATATCTACAGGACTATTTTTAGTTAAGTAGACTCTAAAACCATATTCTTTATTTTTATTTATAGATGGGTATTCATGATTAAATGTAAACTTTATATTTTCTTTAGTATCAAAAGTAATATTGTTGTTATATGGATTTTTAATTATATATAATAACGAATAATCTTTCTTACTTGCTGCAAAAAACTGCATTGAAAAAGATTCTATAACTTTCATTTCAGATTCATTTAAATACTCTTTCCAAACTAAATCATTGCTTGGAATATACTTACCCTGATTTAGTGGAAGCATATAGCTTTCTCCGCTTACATTAGGCCAAGAAAATTTATTCTCCTCATCTTTAGTAGATTTTATAGAAATATCTAAGTAATTATTTTGTTTTTTAACATCAACATTTAAATTTTTCTCATCGTATTTCCATGACACTTCATCACCATTATTTTTCAGATCAGATACCTTCATATTTTCTAATGGTTCTGAAACTATTTCAGTCACTCCATTTGATTCAACTTCAACCTTAAATGTTTCTGGATCTACTTTAAAAGTAAAATCTAAATCTTCTACCTTTGAATAAAGCTTATTATTAATTTTATCTTTGTTTATGCATCCCATTAAAACTGTTGTAGCGCATGATACCGCTAGTATTAAAGATATTACTCTTTTCATTATTATCACCTCTTAAACAAAATAGCTTAAGAATGTTACATGAATGTTACATAAAACTCAATACTATTACCTTTTAAATTAAATCCAAAATCAAAGTTATATTTTTCTAATATACTTTTTATTATTGATAAACCTAACCCTGTTCCCGATATGTTTTTATTCCTTGATTTTTCTAATACACAGAAGGGTTGCCATATTTCATTTAAATTATATTTTTCTCTGTTTTCTATACCATTTGATATGAAAAATTCTACTTTCCCTAAAGTTTCTAATAATTTTATTTCAATACTATTGTTGCTAGTATATTTTATAGCATTAGTAATAAAATTATTTAATACTACCTCAATATCTTCTTCATCAGCATATATGATATATTCTTTGTTTTCATCAAAATTTAAATATAGTTTTATATCACTTTCTTTAAGAATAAGCTGATATTTTTTTATTATATCTTTAATATTTTTTCCTAAGTCAAAAGTTGAATTATTCCTTAGTTTATTTTCTAATTTTGCCCAAAATAATAATTTTTCTATTAAATAATCCATTTCATCAATTTGCTCTTGTATTGTATTTATATATGTACCGTCATCTAATCCATCTTCTAATCCCTGACTGTATACTTTAATCAAAGCTAAAGGTGTTTTTAATTCATGAGATATATCTGAAATTAATTCCTTCAATCTTTTATTTTTTATATTAATTTCACTATGAGCTTTCTCTAGACTTTCACTCATACTATTTATACTTATTGCAAGTTCTTCTATTTCATCATTAGTATGTATTTCTTCTTTTCTAAAATTCAACTCAGAAATATCCCTAGATAATTTTTTAAGATGCTCTAATGGATTTATTATTTTTTTTGATATTATGGCGCATAATATAATAATTATAATTATAGATAACATATTTAAGTATATGTTGAATTTATTTACAATGCTTATAGTCTCATCAATATAAGGTATAGATAATCCTATTGCAAATATATATGAATCTTTCTTTACAAACTTTGTTAACATCCTATATTTAGGTACGCCTTGATCATATATCTTATTAATGCTTCTATTATTTATATTATTTAGTGTTTCTTCAGTAACCCAAAATTTATTTAATTTAACTTTCTTTAAATTAAAATTTGAAATTAAATTTTCATTTATATTATTCAAATTATCATTCAAGTCTCCATATACGATGACAACACTGTTTTCTTGTTCTATTTTAGGTATATCATCAATTAGTACATCTATGTCTTCTGTTAATATTTGATTTTCTACACTATTTAAAATTTTACGTTTTTCAAATATATAATATTTTCCTACAAAGAATAAATTTATTAATATAGAAATTATAGAAACTATAATCACAACTGAAGCTATGCTAACAGTAAGCTTTCTGCTTATCTTAATTTTCATCAACCTCCAAACTATAACCTATTCCTCTATATGTTTTTATATTATCTTCTCCTATTTTTGCCCTTAATCGCCTTATATGAGTATCCACTGTTCTATAATCTCCAATATAATCAATTCCCCACACTAAATCTATAAGTTTATCTCTCGATAAGATAATACCTTTATTTTTTATAAAAACTAAAAGAAGATCATATTCTATTTTAGTTAGTTTTAAAATTTCATCATTTTTATATACTTTTTGTTCATTAATATTTAATTTAATACCATTAACTATCATTTTTTCATTAAAATTCACAAGTTTTTTAGCTCTTAATAAAAGTATTCTTGGATCAAATGGTTTTTTTACATATTCATCTGCCCCACAATTTAATGCTTCTATTTCATCATCATTTTGAGATTTTGCAGTTAATATTAGTACCTTTGCAGTACTGTTTTCCTTTATATATCTGCAAGCTTCTATTCCACTAATTTTAGGCATCATCCAATCTAACACTGCTATATCTATCTTATTTGAATGAAATATTTCTAATGCCATTTCACCATCTTCTGCCATAAAAGTATTAAATCCTTCTCTTTTAAAATAAGCTTCTAGTATTTTAAGCATCTGCTTTTCATCATCTGCAATCAATATATTCAATCTATACCGCTCCTTTTTTGTGCATCATATACATTAATTATATCCTATTAAATAAAGAAATAATATTATTTAGGTTTTAATCCTTATCCTTAAAATAAAATTATAATTTAAGTTATCTACAAATTTTTCAATAATATAATTTCCTAAATAATAAAAAAATTAGCACCTCAGAAAAACATTCTGAAGTGCTTTTTGTAAATAAATTGTTTTATAAAATGGGCTAATTTTGAGAGGATAATTTATATGATATTAAACTACTATATAATTAGTAGGATAAAGCTTTAATAAATTTATTGGTTATTTTTTAGTTCTTGTCTTCCTGCTACATAAACAAATGGAAGATATATTAATACACTAATAACTAAACAAATAAGAGCTGTAACTCCACCCATAATTGAGTTAGTAGAGAATATTGCACCTAAAATTGGAGGTGTTGTCCATCCTGCCATAATTGAAACTTTTGGTACAAAGTGTATTGCTGTTAAACCATATGCTGTTAATGCAGATACTAATGGTGCTAACATAAATGGAATAAAGTACATTGGATTTAATATTATTGGCATACCAAAAATTATTGGTTCATTAATATTAAAACATCCTGGTGCTAAGCTTAAATTTGCAATCATCTTTTGTTGAGATCCTGATTTCTTTCCTAAAATATATATCGCTATAATTAATGCAATAGTAGCTCCTGATCCACCCATATTTACATATGAATCTAAAAATTGACTACTTACAATATATTTTGGTTCTACTCCTGAATTAATTGCTTCTGTATTTAAAACAAGCAATGGAAGTAGTAGCGCATTTATAATTGGTGCAAGTATATTAGAACCATGTAATCCAAAGAACCATAGTAATTGAGATACAAAAATTATAAGTAATACTCCACCTAAACTACCTGCAACACCTTGTAGTGGTTTTTGTAGTGCTAAGAATAATGCCTGATGAACATCTGGTATATTTATAACTATTAATAATTCCTTAACTCCAGCTGTTAAAGCTAAAACTATAATTGATGGCAATAAAGCTGCAAAAGATTTAGAAACTGCTGGTGGAACTCCCTCTGGCATCTTTATTATTAATTTTGAATTTCCTGATAACTTAACAAAAATTTCTGTAACAACTAATGCTACTATTATAGATATAAATAGTCCTTGAGCTCCTAAGAAAGTAAATGGTAATGCACCTTCAGCATTTGTTGCATATAAAAGCATTGCAGATCCTAATGATAATATACCTGCTGCTAATGGATCCTTATCATATCCTTTTGCCAAATGATAAGATATTGTAAATACTATTAATATTGACATAACACCAAAAGAACCATTAGAAATAGCTACACCCCAAGCTTTCCATCCCACTGGTAATAGCCAATCCAGAAAGTTTTGATACCATTTAAAACCTAAATTATTAAATAATACTGCAAATGCTCCTGCCATAATTAATGGTGTTATTGTTGCAAACCCATCACGTATTGCTACTAAATGCCTTTGAGCACCTATTTTAGCTGCGATAGGTACAAAATGCTCTTCCATCCAATCAAAAAATTTTTTCATAGACCTTTTCCTCCTTACTTAGGTATATTTTTTTATTCTTATAACTTTTAACCTTTTACTTCTCTAAAACAAAAACTTGTCCAAGGTTCTATATAATTTAATAAAAATACTTCTTCATCAACTACCTTTCCAACCACATTTGTTTTTCCACTATTTTTCATATCCTTTAATGCAACTTGAAGTTCACCTGCATATCTAGTGTATAAATCCGAATCTATTAATAAATCTCCTCTTTTTATATTTGGAGTATTAACTGCTGGAAAGCGCTTATCTTTATATTTAACTCTACTTTGCGTAGACCTTATCATGTATTCTGATACATCACCTCTATTGTAATGAAATTCTTCAAGAACTATCTTTTTATCAAGTTCTGTTGCAGTTTCATCAAATTCAATATTAAGCATTAATTTTTCTTTATTTATTTCACTTAATATCTTTAATTCCTGTTCTGATGCAAAAGAATTTGCTATTATTACATCATCTATAAGTCCTGTTGCTAAAAAATGTTTAGCTTGTACATCTATTGGTAAGTTTCTATGCATTTCTAAAGTACATAACCCTTCTGATACAGGCCAAGGTCCATACTTGGCTTCTTTAGAATTTACAAAGGCGGCTGTTCTTAATCCAAGTTCCTTGAATTGTTTTGAACACTTAATAAAATGTTCAAGTGAAAGACCTGTATATTTATGAGGATAGAAATTATGACATCCATATAGATTATCAATATTGGATTTGTAAGATAAAATATTATCTATATACTTAGTCCCATTGCTCATATTAAGTTCTATTTTTAATCCATACTCATTAAAACTCATGATAGATTCCTCTAATCCACTAAAGCCTAAGTCTAGCCTTATTCCATCTAATCCAATATCTTTAAACACTTTTAGGTCATATATAGATGCCCCTAAACTTTTAAATACACTTGGATCTAAATCTGCAATCACCTCCATATTTTCTTCTTTAGCTGCACATAACATAGTTTTGAAATCACTAATTACATCTTCAGTGTTTTTATCAGCTACAGAAATTAAGCATGTAAAGATTCTTTTAAATCCATATTTGCCAGCTAAATGTATATACTTCACAATTTCATTTATATCTGCATGATTAGGATAAACTGAAATCCCGAGTCCTATCATTCTTTCATCCCCCATTCCATATAATAAGCTCCTATTGTTGGAGATACTTCTTCATCTAATTAACTTTATTACTTATTTAGCTTATCATCAAATTTCTCATACATATCTATGAATTCAATAGCAAGAGATTTTACTGTCATGCTTGTCATCAAATGATCTTGAGCATGTACCATAAGCAATGACACCTCTATTTTTTCTCCACCAGCTTCTTTTTGTATTAAAGATGATTGAACATTATGAGCTTTTGACATTTCTTCATCAGCTTTTTCTATCAATTCCCTAGCTTTATTTAAATCTCCCTTTTTAGCACATTGAATTGCTTCCATTGAATAACTTCTAACTTCCCCACTATGAACTATAAGATTCATTATTATTTCTTCCATATAGTTTCTCCCCTTTTTTTGATTATTTATTATCTATAAGTTCTAAAGCCCTTGCTAATACCTTCTTTCCATTCATTGTTCCATAATCAATAGTGTTTATAACTTCTACTGGCACATTCTTATCAGCTAGGCTTTTTTGAAATTGTTTTAATAAAAATCTAACTTGTGGCCCTAATAATAAAATATCAATATTATCTATATGATCTTTAACTTGTGCTTCTCCTGTTGCTTCTATACTACATTCAATTCCCTTCTCTTTTGCTGCTGCTTGCATTTTTGAAACTAATAAACTAGTAGACATTCCTGCACAACAAACTAACAATATCTTTTTCACTTAAAATCCTCCTTTAAATTTACAGTTTTATGTTACAGTTTTATATTACAGTTTTAAAACATATTCATTCTTGTTTATTATTTTTACCTTACACCTATATACTAAGCAATAACCATGCCAAAATTTATATTAAAGAAATTTTTCTTTAAAATCATGTTTTTCCTATGTTTATAGTCTATTCTCATATTGTAAAAATCTCAAAAAAAGTGTGTAAAATCAATTACACACTTTCTTATTTTTACACTCTATATAAGATTAACTCTTTTTATCTCAACCTGCAGTTAAGTTATAACTAATATTTACACTATATTTTCTACAACCATTCTAACTATATAAGCTAATTCATCATCACCAATTTCAATATTATAATTATTTTCTAAAATACCTAAACTTTTTCTAATAATCAAAAACTCCTTTAAATACTTATATCTATATTCTTCTAATTCATTAAACTTAGTCTGATTCATTCCATGTTTTAGTTTATCTATAAGAAAACTTATATGAATTAAAATTCCAATTTGTATATCATGTTGAATTTTAATATTCAAACTCTCTCCTATATCTCTTATCATATTTCTAATGTCACTAATTAAAGCCATACAATTAATTTCAGTTATTTCATTTTCCAATGCTTTTCTTACTTTTAAAAAATTACTTTCTATTTCAATTAAATCATCTAACTGCTTTACCCCATATTCCATAAAAACATCCTGTGCAGATACAAATGGTACTCCTTCAATAAATATATTTACAGTTCCAACCACAGCTAATATTATATATTTTTCTTTCAATGTACTTACCTTTTTTAAGAAATCTTCTTTATCTAATATATCAAGAGAAACAATGCTAACTTTTTCTATGTTTTTCAAACTACAACTTATTCTTGTTTTTATTCTTTCCGCTGCACCTTCTCCTGTAAAACAAGTTGTAATTATTATAAATTCTTTATGGCTACTATAATATTCCTTAGACATTTGTATTGAAGTTCTTCCTATTTCTTGACACGAACTATAAATAGCATCTAAGCTTCTTCCATTTATTGCTTTCCTTCCTGCCTCTATAACAGTTAATGTTGTTACCATGTCCACTGTCTTAACTTTAATACCTAATTCATCACTAATGATACTTCCAAAATTAATCAATGATCCCATATCCACCAATATTAATAATCCTTTTTTAGTATTCATTTCTTTAATTTTTTCTTTAGCTTTTTTAAACATAACCTCTGCCTTCATTGTTAATGGCATATCTAATGATTGTATATATTCTTCTCCTATAAGTGTATTAGCTACTTCAGTAATGCTGCTAGCTGTACTTCTTCCATGCATCATAACAAGGACACTAACTTTTTCTTCTACGTATTCACGAGCTTCGTCATCACATGCAGATAAAAACATAGTTACATAACCAATCTCATCTAAAGGAACATCTACATTAAATTCTTTTTCAATAATTTTAACTATATCCATGGCTACATTGAATTCTTCTCTATATTGAACTCTAATAATATTAAGTTTAGGATGATATATCTTTTTTCCACAAGTAATCCTCTCAATACTCCCTTGTAAATGCAGTGAAAGTCCAAAATAAACTCTTTGATTAAATTCTCTATTTAATCTTTTAGAAGCTATAAATAACATATTTTCAACAACTCTTATTATTTTTAATCCAACAATCTTAGAAATTTCTTCTTTTTTTAAATTTGTATTTATTGTATTTATATACTTTTTAAAATACTCTTCAAAATCAATATTTAAAATATTATTAATACTTTCTTCATCAATTCCTTGATTCTTTAATAATTCTACCTTATTTTCTATAATTGAATAAAAGCTCTTATTTTTAGCATTATTATATTCACCAATTTCTAATTCAAAATTTCTTTCAAAATTATCTTTACTTGAAAATCTTAAAATATCAGTAATATTTTTAACTATAACCTCTATTTCTTCCCTATGTTCTTGAATTTTCATTATTCCTTTTTGAACTCTAGGCTGTAATTCTTCTTGATCTACTAAAATATAATTGCTCTTGTTTATTTTATAATTTAAAAATGCCTTAGCACACGAAAGTTGAACATCACTTTTTAATTGTCCTATATTGTTAGGACAATCATATAGCAAAAAGGATATTATTGAATTTTTGCTTACATATATGCTTTTGCCAAGTCTTAATGATTCCGCTATTATAAATTCACTTAACAGCCTATATCTTTCTTCTAGCATTCTCTCTCTAAGTGGTGGTAATACTATTGTCATTGGAATTCTTCTAGTAAATGTCTTTAATAAAAATGATTCAGGTGATTCTGTAGTTGCTGCTATAATTTGTACTTCTGCTCTTATTTTCTTTTCTGTATCACCTAAAGCTCTGAAGTATCCTTTATCAATAAAAGTAAATAGCATTTCTTGTCCTTGTGGAGACAATCTATGTATCTCATCCAAGAAAAATATTCCACCATCTGCTTTTTTTAATAAGCCTTCTTTATCACTATCAGCACCAGTAAATGCTCCTTTTTTTATTCCAAATATTTGCCCAATAACTAATTGAGGGTTATCAGCATAATCTGCACAATTAAACCTGACAAATGGTGCATCATTCAATATCATATTAGACTCTTTTGCAAAGTAATACATAACTTCAGCAAATAATGATTTTCCAACACCAGTTTCACCTAATATTAAAGTGTGAAGTCCTCTAGGTGGATATAATATAGCTGCTTTTGCTTGTTGTATAGGCAATTTTAGTGAATGTTTTGAACCAACAAGCATCTCTAAACTATCTTTTTTATTAACTGTTCGCTCTTTACTATTTTCGCTTAAATCATTATTTTGTTTTATTTTTATACTACTATATACAACTGGTCTTCCATCCTTTTTATTCAATCTTTTCTCTTTATACAGTTCATTTAAATATCTACTTACATTAGTGCGATCTAATTCCATATATAAACTTAATTGAGCAGCTGTTACTCCCTTTTCACTTTTACTTTCAAGCTCTAGTAGTTTTATCATAACCTCTTCTTTTCTAGTTATGTTAACCATTATAATCCCCCCTTCCTATATAAAAGTTAGTTTCTTAATATTGGACTTTATTTTAATATAGTCCATAAATTCATACACAAAGTTGAACAAAATACTTGAATTGATACATAAAAAACTATCCAAAATGTTTTTTATTCTGAATAGTTTTTCATTGTCAATTAAACAAAACATGTTATCTATAAGCTTTTATACAATCTAACTATGCTCTGTACTATACATAATCCTTACAGACTCATTGATAACAAATTTATAACCATTAGTTTTTATAAGCTCTATCTAAATATAATAATTATGCTTGTACTAAAATACCACTAGTTCTTAAAGTATAGCGTCTCCTTTAAATTGAGGTAAATACTTTTTATGTGCTAAAAGTAATTCATCTAATACTGTCTTTGCAACATTACCACTTGGAACTAATGGATTTATTATAAAAGCTTGTAATGCTTT
The DNA here is from genome assembly GCF_023845705.1 of Clostridium sp. ZBS15. NCBI lineage: Bacteria > Bacillati > Bacillota > Clostridia > Eubacteriales > Clostridiaceae > Clostridium > Clostridium sp. ZBS15. The sequence goes on along the minus strand of NZ_JAMQHY010000012.1, from coordinate 105,644 downwards.
ATTATAATCACCACTAATTGCGGCTAAAATGGTTTCTTGTTCCATAGATTTCATTAATTGAAGCATTCCCCTTGATGATGCATCTAATTGTCCAAAACATATTGGTTCTGGACCATGTGATGTTATTATACTTGAAACTTCTGCAACAGAATCATATGGAAGATCTATAATTGCTCCTTTGTTTAAAGTGCTCACCACCATAATATTTCTTTTATCGTTAAATATTGAACTTATAACTTCACATGCTGAATCGCTATAATAAGCTCCACCTCTTTTAGTTAATTGTTCTGGTTTATAATCTAAATTAACATCTTTGTATAATTCAAACAATTCCTCTTCTGTTTTTTTAACAACCTCAGCTCTTGTTTCTCCCTTTGAAAAGCCTTCCAGTTCTTCATTTAGCATATCATCTGTAGCATAATAGTAATTATGGTATGGACACGGTAATAATCCTAAATCTTTTATTTGTTCATATATAAATTTTGATTCTTTAATATTTGCTACTACCGCTTCATTATTTGAATCCTCATTAATTGGATTATATAATAATTCTATTAATTCTTTTGTTCTTTCATTTCCACAACTATCCCATACCCTATGATAGTGAAAATGATTTATTCCTCCAAACTTAAAAAATAAATCTTCTTCTTCAAGTTCTAATGCTTTACTATCTTGTTTTATACAATTTATAGGTACATTACAAAGTCCAATGGTTTTATTAAAGCCCCCATATTTAATAGCAGCTTCAGTTATCATACCTGCTGGGTTTGTAAAATTTATAAGCCATGCATCTGGACATAATTCTTTTATATCTTCAATTATTTCTAAAATAACTGGAATTGTCCTAAAGGCTTTAAACATGCCACCTGCACCATTGGTTTCTTGTCCCATTAGTCCATGACTTAAAGGAATTCTTTCATCCTTTATTCTCGCATCCAAAAGGCCTACTCTAAATTGAGTTGTTACAAAGTCAGCATCCTTTAATGCCTCTCTTCTATTTAAAGTTAAATTAATTTTCCAATTTAATTTAGCTGCCTTAACCATTCTTTTAGCCATAGCACCAACAATTTCTAATTTTTCTTTTCCATCTTCAATATCTACAAGCCAAATTTCTTTAATTGGAAGTTCCTTACTACGCTTTATAAAACCCTCAATTAATTCTGGAGTATAACTTGACCCCCCTCCAATAGTAACTATTTTTATTTCTTTTTTATCCATATTTCTAACCTCCATAAAAATTATTTGTTAAACAATATGAATATGTTTACACAATTGCTGAATTAGCATTTTAAAACATAAAATACTACTATTTATTTTAAATATTTTGTAAGGTATATTTTTAATCATTCATTAAATTCAGCAATCTTTTAGTAAAACTGTATGTATTATTAAAATTAATGTTTTTTTTACTTTATTTCTAACTTCATCAGGCAATTCACATTTTAATGTTCTTTCTAATAATCCCTTATTTTTTATTCCATTTGATATTAGATAGTCCTCTATGAAATTCACTTTTTTCTCTCTATTTGGAATTAACTGATATATAACATACCAATCCTCTAAAGAAGTTAATGGTATATTTACTCCATTTATATTCTTAAATTCTGAAATTGACTTATTATCAAAAGTATATTTAAATACTCCACCATTATAGTTAATGTTTAATCCAGCCATGACATCAATATCAATTCCATTCACAACATATTCATAAAAGTATTTTGTAGAATATGTCTTGGACTCTTTTTTTTCTTTCTTTTCACCAATACTTTTTAAAATTTTATCGACTCTTTCAATATCATTTGTGTCTACTAAAACATCAATATCATTAGGATGATCTGCAAGTCCATAACTATTTAATAAAATAGATGCTCCTACAGCCCATACTACTCCACTTTCATTTAATTTTTCTCCTATGTAACTTAAAGTCTTAAAAATCATTGTCCACCTCATAAGTTTATTTTTTATCTTAATTTCTTCTTGTTTGTATCAATCATATTTTTTATATGTGCAAAATAATGGAGTTATTAAAATCATAATAATTAGCCATAGTCCATATAAAATTAATATTTTAGAACCTATTAAATTTGTTACAAGTACTGGTGCTGTAACTAATACATTAATTAATAAATTAGAATACCATGTCAACTTATATTCAGTTAAACATTCTTCACATTTTATATTTTTATATTCTTTAATTGCCCACACTGATTTTATTACTTCTCTGTATTTAAATTTATGACTACAGTATTCACATCTATTTCTCATATAGCACTCCTAAAAATTTCTTAATTCAATCCAGTCTTCTTAGATAAATACCTAAAAATACAATTAAAATTTAAATATTAAACGCCAAAAATTAAAGTTCCTAAATGCCAATACAAAAATGGAGCTATAATTAAAAGTATATTAAAAATAATACCTATCTTCCATAGTTTATTATCTGAAAGCTTTCTTGAAATTAATGCTAAAATAACTCCTATTGAGCATATATATGGAGCTAGCATTAATGGCATACCTTCAAATTTTTGATATGCTGTTATATCAAAAAGCCAATTAAGAATGAACATAAAAACAATTATAGGAATTCCAAGAGAAATACCCCCTAGTTTATTGCCTACATTTAATATTGAAATTTTATTTTGCATATAAGTTTCTCCCCCTATGTATCTTAAATTCTTCTATATTATAATATCTTTTGTTAAATTATAACATATTTATCTGTTTGTGTTATAATTTAGCAAAAGATTAAATTTATATTTAGGAGTAATAATTATGAAAAAACGTTATTTTATAGTCTTATCTATAATTATTTTATCAATTATCTTAATATACTACTTTTATCCTAGAAAAACTACCATAGGTAATGTTTTATCTAATAATTGTAATTTAGAAACTATTGATAAACTTTATATTAGAGGTGTTAATTCTGGAAATGAAAAAAATATTAAAGACAAAGAGGAAATAAAGCAAATCTTATCCTACATTTCTAATACAAAAATTATTAGGTACTTTGGAGATACATCTAAAAATAGAACTAAAGGGTCTTTTGAGATATGTATTTATGAAAATTCAGATGATATTTTATGTATTTATACGCTAGGCAAAGAATATTTAATTATTTGGTATAGAGATAATTCAAACAAAACATATAAAGTAATTGATGATAGCTTTGATCGTAATTATATGAATAAAGTACTTTCTTAATTTTCTTTGCTACTTATTTAAAACTTAGGTAGAGTCTTTATATGAGATGAATCTTTATCAAAAAATTTCTTATTAATTAATAAAATTTAAAGCTACTTATATTAAACTTTCACGTGGTAATTTAATATAATAAAAAAAGAACTCCTTGCTTATAATGATTAAGCAAAGAATTTTTTTATCTGTATTAACTTAATTAAACTAATATTTATTTTTAGAATTTTAAATTAAATTTCCTATTTTATAAACTTCATATTAAAATACAAACATAATCTAAAATAGCAATCCTCTACTTATTAAAACTATAATAATTAGATGAATGGGATAAATTACATAAAACATCCATTTACTAAATTTATTACGCAAACCTAATTTTCCATTATACATAAGTATTAATATTATTGAAAATACCATCATCCATTGATAATCCCAAATAAATATTGATTCCATAAAATATTCTCCAAGACTTAATGATGATAAAATAGGTGATATACTAAATAGTATATATGCTATGGACATTAATATCTTCTTTTCTTTTAAGAAATAAAATATTAATGTCATTCCCAAACCATATACAGATGCTTCTGTAAAAATCATCAATATTCCAATTACCACACTACACAATATTCCAATCCAATAATCCTTGCCTTCTTGTTTACACTTTTTAGTGTACTCTATCATATTCATAAGTGCTACTGCTAATCCTAATGATAAAAATATATTGTTATGGATATTAAATGTAATATCAACAAAAATCATTATAATTCCAAATACAAATAGTCTCTTCATATAACTAATTCTACTCTTAGTCTTAAAAAATCCTTCTACTATTAAATAAAAGAATACTGGTGCTGCAAGTTTTCCTAAATATCCAAACCATATAGGAATATTTACTCCACTTACTGGTCCCATATAAGTATAAATGTGATCTAATATCATAAATATTAAAGCTATTACTTTTAATTGAAATGAGTTAAACATAAATCATCTTCTCCTTTGTTATATTCTACATAAATTATTCTATACTAACTTAATAGAATCACATATTTAAATATCTTTCATTTACATTACATTTTTGTAAGATAAATTTCTATTAAATCTGCATATATTTCTATTAATTGCTCATATTCTAAAATATATCTTATTATTTTTGGATTTTAGTCATTGAATACCTGAAAGATGAATATATATTTAATAAATTATAATTAGAGAGGATTTATTATATTATGAGTAAACATTGTTTTAATTTTGATAATTTAACCGATAAGTTAGTTCACATTTTATATGTAGCAAAAGTAGAAAATGCTTTAGGATTAGTTATTGTTGAGTTAATAAACTATTATGGAGAAAATACTGTTAAAGACTGTATCAATATATGTAAAAGCCGATATCCTTATATATTTAATTAAATCTCTTCCTTATAATAAAATTAAATCCTCTCATATAATATATAAAAATTTGGGCTACATCTTAAAAATATGAAATATTCTTAAGATGTAGCCCGCATTCGTAATTTTAATTAATAACCTGCCATTTCATTATACACTTTTTAACTAACCACGTACAATAGTATATTTATAAAATATTTGCTTATTATAGTTATACAACAAAATTTTAAGTTGTATGGTAAATTTATGATTCAAGTTCTAATAATTTAAATGCTTTTTCTTCCTCTACTGGTTTAGAAAATAAAAATCCTTGAACATAATCTACATTCATTTTATTTAATTTTTCTAATTGTTCTTCAGTTTCTACCCCTTCAGCTACTATTGGTAAATTTAATGAATGAGCTGATGCAATAATTAATCTTAAAAGCTTTATATATTCTTTTTTTACATTCATTCCGCTAATAAAACTCTTATCTATCTTTATTAATGATAAAGGCATATTTACAATATAATTAAGAGATGAATAGCCTGTACCAAAATCATCTAAACTAATTATAATTCCCATATCCTTTAATTCTTTAATCTTCATTATATTTTCTTCTATATTTTTAACTAATATTGTTTCTGTTATTTCTATTCCAATACAATTAATAGATACACCAGTCTTATTAATTATTGATTTTACCTTTTTTATAAAATCTTTTTCCATTATTTGAATAGCAGATATGTTTATTGAAACTACTATCTTCGCTTTTCTATTTACATTTATTTTTTTTGCAAATTTACAAGCTTCACGCATTATATAATAGCCCATATCTATTATTAAGTTTGTGCTTTCCATAACTTCTATTATTTTTATAACAGGAACACCAGCGTATTTTTTACTTTGCCATCTAAATAACGCTTCAAATCCTTTTAGTTTTCTATCTATTGTATACTGTGGTTGATAAAATACCTTTACTTCATTTTTGGCTATTGCATACTTTAAATCTTTTTCTATATTTAAAGTTAAGTTTTTTTCCGCTTCTAATTCTTTAGTATATGTCATAAATCTATTTTTACCTAATTCTTTAGATTTGTACATTGCAAGGTCTACCTTTACAAGCAACCTATTTATATCTGATATATTATCTCCCATTGCAATACCTATACTAACAGAAAAATCATGCTCTTTATACAAACGTATTTTTTCTAATATTTTTTCAGCTTGATTACTTATAACATCTTCATTTTCTACATCTTTAAAAACAATCAAAAATTCATCTCCGCCAAATCTACATATAAAAGCATCGTTACAGATTTCCTTAAGTTCATTTGCTACATGTACAATTACTTTATCACCAAAGTTGTGACCATAATAATCATTAATATCTTTAAAGTTATCAATATCTATAAGCATCATACCTATTTTACTATAATCATTTTCATCTTTCATATAATCATATAATGCAGTTCTATTTGATATTTGAGTTAAAGCATCTGTAAAAGCTTGTTTCTTTATTTTTCTTTGTGCTTCTTTAATCTCTGTAATATCTATAAGAGCACTAGTGATACCAATAACCTTATTTCCTATATCAAAAACTGGAGTTTTATATATTTCTACATTTCTAATTTCACCTTTAATTTTAATATCAGACTCAAATCTTCTAGTCTCTTTAGATTCCATTACTTCATTATTTTCATCATGAATATTTTCTACAACATCTTCTCCAAAAAATTCATGTGGGACTTTTCCTATTAATTCATCCATGTTTACATTAAAATAATCTGAAAATTTATTATTTCCATTAACATATCTTGCTTTCGTATCAGTTAACCATACTGGAAATGATAAATTATTCATGAGTATTTGTAATTTTGCATCTTTATTTTTTAAATCAGTAACATCTCTTGCAATACCTATAGTACCTATTACTTCATCAAATTCATTTAATACTGGTGCCTTATACATATTAAATTGCTTAAATCCCTTCTCTCCAGGAATTATCTCATCAAAAACTACTTGTGTTCTTTTATTCATTACTTCTAAATCAAACTGTCTGCACCTATCTCCTACCATTCCACTCCATACATAATGATCACCTTTGCCTTTTATTTGCTTCATTGTTTTTCCACTATGTTCCATGAATTCATTGTTTACCTTAATATAATTACTGTCTTTGTCCTTAAACCAAGCCATAAAAGGAGTGTTATTTAATAATGCATCAAACTGAATATCTTTTATCTTAGAATTTGTTTCTGCTTTCATTAACTTAATTTGATTACTAATTCTTAAATCTATTTCTTCAAAGCTAAATGGTTTTAATATATAATCATCTGCTCCAATTTTTATGTACTCTTTCAAACTCTCAATATTCTCTTTATCTATACATATTATAATTCCTAATTTAACTTTTAAAAATTCATTCTTTAGTTTTTTTATAGTTCTAATAACTTCTTCATTACCTACATTAGTGTCTATTATTATTAAATTTTCATCTAACTTAATAACTTCATCTATGCTTTCATATATTGAAAATACAAATTTATTATTTTTAGCTTTATTATATACTTCTAAAAATTTTTTTGCATTACTAGAGATTATAACTAGTTGCCTTTTATCCATCCGTGAATTGCCTCCTAATATATCCTATAATCAGTAGTATAGCATAACGAAATAAAATATTCCTTAATATCTTGTTTTTTCTTACTCTATAATAAAAATATTGGCTATGTTTTATAGTAGAGTATTGATATATACATAAGTAAAATGGACTGAGTAATTGAACTTCTCCTAACCAGTTATTTTTTGCTAATTACTTTGAAATTTTCTTTAATCTATTATATTGTTAATCTTTTCTGCTTCATATTCAGCATTATCATTTATTTCATTTGATATTGTAGATATTGTAGATATCTCACTAGTTTTATTTAATAAGATTGCATCTAATTTATCTGCTAACTCCCTACTTTCTAAAAACTTTTTATCTACTACTTCAATTAATTTTCTATTCCAGATAGTAATACAGTAAATTAAAATTGTGATTCCATTTAAAATAACAAAAAAATTTAACATATTGGAGTATGAAAAATTTTCCCCTAAAAGACTTCTAGGATTAAACAAAAATAAGATTGCAATGCATATATCTAAAACAAATGCATCTATAATTAATACTTTTTTATTAAAATATAATGCACCACATACAATACCTGCTTCAAACACTAATGCATCCGATGCAGTAGTTTGTTCATTAAAGTTTGCAAATAAAAGATATCCAAAATTTGAGATTATTATACTTAAGCTAAAAGATATAGCTTTTATGAAATCATTTATATTTGAAAAAAATATTATAATTGAAACTATTATTGTTATTATGAATGGTAATAAATCATTAATACGTAGTTTAAAATTAAGCATTGACATAGTAGTTAAACTCATAAGTAAACTTATAACAATTATAGTTATATAATTTACTTTATGTATAATTTTAATATCAAATCCCCTATAGTTTTCCATTTTAATACATCTCCTAATCAAATTAATTTCCAATTCCATTATATATTATCGATATTAATACATTTAACTTTAGTAATCGTTGTCATTTTTGTTTATATTTTGAATATATTAATACATTAATTTATTGAAATTGACAAAAATGCATACTAATTTACAGTATGCATTTTAACTTGTATTTAAAATATTAAATTTCTTTTTCACTAAATAAATGTTAACGTACTGCTTTCTCTCTATGTTTTTTAATTACTATCTATCTAGAAGAAAGTTTCTTTAAATTTTTACTTAATTCGCTAATTTCTTCTATAGATAAAGTCATTGAGTTAATTTTCTTGCTTTGTTCATTGATTGTTCTATCAATTTCTTCTGTAGATGCTGAATGTTCTTCAGTAATACTTCCTATCCCTTCAATCTCTGTTTTTATAGGTATAAAATTATCCACTACATTTTTAATAAGAGTATGTTCTTCTCCTATATACTCATTCATTGTTTTAAAATATTCTTCAATGTTATTGAAAGAACTACACACATCATTAACAACTTTAATTCCATCATCTGCTGAAGTATTTCCTTCAGAAACCTTAACAACTGCATCATTAGTAATTAAATTTATTTCAGTAATTATTTCATAAATATTTTTTACTATCTTAGTACTTTGATCAGCAAGTTCTTTAACTTCTTCTGCAACTATAGCAAATCCCTTTCCATGTTCTCCAGCTCTAGCTGCTTCAATGCTTGCATTTAATGATAATAAATTAGTTTGAGATGAAATCTCATAAATACTATTAATTTCGGAATTTATTTTATCAATGCTATTTTTCAGAGTGTTAACTGTATCTAAAGATATTTCTACAGCTGATTTAATTGTCTCCATAGTATTATTCATAGAATTGATTTTTTCTGATCCATCTTTAACATTATCATTCATCTCATTTGCTATCATAGATATTGAATTAGATATGTCACTAGTTTTATTTAATGAATCAGTTGAGTTATTTATTCTTAAGTTTATATCTGACATACTCCTTACTATTTCTTGAACTCCAATATTTATTTGTTCCATAGACTCATTTATATCTTTACTAGTACCATTAACAAGTTTAATATCTTCAGAAAAATTTTCGATGTTACCATCTAAGTCATTAGTAACACTTTTAATATTTAATAACAGTTCATCTAATTTATCTATTAAATTTTTACTTTCTGAAGATTTTTTATTTGCTGCTTCAATAAGCTGTCCCCCCCAAATAGTAAGACAATAGATTAAAATTATAATTCCATTTAAAATTACAAAAAAATTTAGCATATTAGAATATGAAAAACTTTTTCCTAAAATACTTCCTGGATTAACCCAAAATAATATTGCAATACATATATCCAAAATAAGTGCATTAGTAACCAATAATTTTTTGCTAAAATATAATGCTGCACATACTATTCCTGCTACAAAAACTAATGTATCAGAAGCTATGGTTTGTTCATTAAAATTCGCAGATAAAAAATACCCAAAATTTGAAAGTATTATAGCTAAACTAAATGCTATAGCTTTTATCATATCCTTTATATTCGCAAAGTATATAATAGTTGAACCTATTAATATTATTATGAATGGTAATAAGTCTTCCATACTTACTTTAAAGTTAAGCATTGACATAGTAGTTACACTCATAAGTAAACATATAACAATTATAGTTATATAATTTACCTTATGTATCTTTTTTACATCGAACCCCCAGTTATTTCCCACCTTATACATCTCCTTCTTATATCTAGTGTACTAAAATTTTATAGTATATTGTAAATTAGATTCTTTATTAAATTAAATTGCAATTTCATTATATATTATCGATATTAATCTATTTTGCTTTAATAAGATTTCAACATGTTGTTTAAAACTTCATATATATTAATGTATTAATTTATTCATATCAATAAAAAAAGATCTAGATTAAATCTAAATCTTAATTTTAAACACTATTTAACAATGCTTTATTCTATATTTATTGTTTATAATCTTAGTTCATATTTTCAATTTCATTCATTAATTTATCACAGTATACTTTAACAAAAACTACCTTAAGATAATCGCCTTCAGGATATTTATCTGAAACCGCAAAATCCTCTGGTAATGTATGTTCCTCAAGAATAAAATACTTCTTATTACTTTCTACAAATGCTTTATCAATAAACTTCTTAAATTTATCCATATTAAATGTAGAACAATTAGTAGAACAAACTATTACTCCCTCATCTTCAGTAACATCAATAGCACTCTTAACTAAATCTTTGTAATTACTTGCTGCACTAAATGTATTATCTTTAGAAGTAGCGTAACTTGGAGGATCTAATATAACTAAATCAAATTTCTTATTATCTTTTTTAGCTTCCTTAAAGTAATGGAATATGTCTTCTACAATAATTTCATGATTATTTGGATCAATCTTATTTAATTCAAAATTTTCAATAGTCTTTTTTAAACTTCTACCTGCTAAATCTACACTAGTAGTTATAGCACCACCCATTGCTGCTGCCATTGAGAATGCTCCTGTATATGAAAAGGTGTTTAATACTCTCTTACCATTAGAATAAGTATTCTTTATAGATTTTCTAACATCCTTTTGATCTAAGAATATCCCAACCATAGCACCATCATTTAAATAAATGGCAAAATTCACGTTGTTTTCTTTAACAACTAAAGGTTCTGGTGCTTTTTGACCACAGTAGTAGCTATCTTCATCTACAACCATTCCATTATCTTCAAATCTCTTCTTTTCATATATTCCTTCAAATGAAACTAAAGATTTTATAGATTTTATTATATACTCCTTAAATGCATAAATACCTTTGCTATACCAAGTTATAAGATAATATTCATCAAAATAATCTATAGTTAATCCACCAATTCCATCACCACTGCCATTAAATACTCTAAAAGCATTTGTATCTTTAGAATGGTATAATTTCATTCTTTTTGAAAAAGCATTTCTTAACTTATCATAGAAAAACTTATTATCAAAATTACACTTTTTACTATTACTTAAAACCCAACCACAACCCTTGTTTTGCTTTCCATAATAGCCTTTACCTAAAAATTGTTGCTTCTTATCTACTAATGTAATAATATCTCCTTCATTTTTTAACACCTGTGGATTTTCTAATGTTTCCGCTGATATTAATGCATATTTATTGCTATATTTTTTTACATATTCATTTTTCACTATAACTTTTAATTCTTTCATTTGTTATCCCTACCTTAAATTAATACTTATATTATATATTTATCTCAATTATATAGCAAAGATTTTTAATTTATGTAATTAATAAAATGGTTAAATTAACATATCCTAATACTATTGACTCTAAGGCAACACTATGTTTTAGTATAAATAGTATGAATTTTAAAATTATATTAAGATATAAATAAGAATACTCTTATTTTGATTAATAAAAGGGGTTAATAAAATGGTAGAAACTCATAGGAATTATTTAATTGATAATAGTAAAGGTATATTAATTTTTCTAGTAGTCTTAGGACATAGCTTAGAATTCTTACGAAAGGATTATGATATTGTTAGAATTATGTATACCTTTGTTTATCTTTTTCATATGCCAGTATTCATCTTTATATCAGGTTATCTTTCTAAAAATATAGAAAAAGGACGTAAAAATGCAGTAAAAAATTTATTTATACCATTTCTATTTTTCAACATAATATGGAATATAATTGAGATGTATTCTAGATATTTTCTAGGAAATAATGCTGTTGAAATTACAAGTATAACTGTATTTTCATTTTTTACTCCTGGGTGGGCATTATGGTATATATTTTCAATGTTCCTTTGGAAGATATTTTTACCAGATCTTTTAAAAATTAGAAATATATTTATGATCAGTATCATTGTAGGAATAGCTGCTAGACTTTTTAGTGAATTAGGTACATTCATGTCGCTTTCACGTACTCTTGCATTTACTCCATTCTTTCTAGCTGGATATTATACAAGTGAAAAAAAATTACATGAATTAAGAAAATTTGGACAAGTCCCTTCTATATTAATTACTGGTATAGGTATTACACTTGCAATTCTATTTGTTAAACTTTTTAATATTCCAGGAGAATTTTTATGGGCTGATCGTTCTTATAATCATTTTGAAATAGGTATGATAAAAAGTATTATTCTTGCTACACTAAACTACGGAATTGGTTTTCTATTTATATATGTATTTGCAAATTTGGTAACTAAAAAGGAAACTTTTTTATGCAAATTGGGTAGAAATACTTTATCAGTATATTTACTACATACTTATTTTATTGGTGTTGTGTTGGGCATATGTTCTCTTATACCAAGTGATATTGTTAAATTTATAATCATTATAATAGGTACTTTTATTATTACATTTTTACTTTCACGAGATGTTGTAGCTATTAAATTTAATTGTTTCTTAAATGGTCTTAATAAAAAAATATTTGCTAAGGAAAAGTAAATCTTAAAAAGGTTGTTACAGAACAAAGTGGCTACTCCACCCTTCAATGAACAATTTACAATTGACAGCGGACAATTGTGGTTGAAAGCCACTGGCTTTCTTAAAAAATATATATTTAGAAATCACGTTGTAATTTCATCCTAAATTGTCAATTGTTCATTGTCAATTCAAAAATATGTCCATAACCTTAAATTTTATCAGCCTTTCAAGCTTCAAAAATTCTATAATTTCCTATGATAAAATAAAATGTAACAACCTTTTATATTTAGTTACTTAAAAAACTCTATAATCAGCTCTAACATTAAATGCTAAAGAAGTCATACATAAGCTCTCCATTTTACTCCCATTATTTAAAGCTTTATTAATTGCATTAAATAATGAACTTTTAAAAACAATATTCATTATCTCACTATTTTCATAGTATCCACTTTTAATAGTTCTTTCAATAATATCATATATTAAATTATAAGACATAATTTGTTCTTTAAATAATTGAATCTTTTCATTTCCTTTTAGTAATATAATTTCATCTGAATACTTTACCTCTGGGAATATAAACTCACAAAAAATTTCTGGTATAAAGCAAAATAATTCAGTAGTTAAAGTGTTATCAGCACAGAAATTAAAAATTTGAGTATATAAATTATTGTATTTTTCTGCTGAATCACATTGTTTGTATAAATCCAATGCTTTCATAGTAATATTACTAATATGTATTGGGGTAAAATTATATGGTACATATGTATTTTTTCCTTGAATTAAAACAAAAATTTGTTTTTCGGAATACAATGCTTCTTCTATTTTCCACACTTTAATATGTTCATTAATAATCTTACTTATGCTAATATTAACTGTTCCATTTATTCTACATTCGCAGTTTGTTGAATTACCAGTTTTAGATGCATATATCTTTATATAATAAACCCTTTTATTTCCTAAGCGCTTTTTTATTTCTTCCCCCAATAGTTCCCAATAATCTATTTTTTTACCTTCCAACTTTGTTCCTTGAGCTGTTAAACAGCTTTTATAGAGCGTAAACTCATTTATTTTATCATAATATTTTATTTTTAATTTATGACCTTCTTCATTTCTTAATGCATGTGTTATTCCACATAATGATGATAAAGAAAAACTAGATACTGCATGTTCAATAGCTGAATTAATATTACTTCCAACTCCTGCTACACATTCAAGTAAATCTTCATCAAAAATCTCATGCTTAAGTACAAATATAACTTGAATAAATCCTTTATTTATTTGTGATACATGTGCTTCTATTCTTAATTCTATGTCTTTAATATATAAATTTTCATTTTTTATTTCACTTCCTTTTATTACATTGTTTAGTACTCTAATAACTTTTTGATCATTAGTTAAATTTACATTACTTTTCATATCTTCCTTATTGGTTTCTATATTTTTTATATTTTTACTTTTTCTATTAAATATCTTGTTAAATATTCTCATTTGATTATTTTTCCTTTTAATTTGATTTTTAGTAATTTACTTAACCTCTTTAACATATAAAAACCTATTAGTTAAGTTACACTTTAATATCGGATTATTTTTCCATTACTTTATATTTATCCCTATTTTTATACTTAAAGTTTTTAATAGAATATATATTTATTTTATAAAAAACAAAAAAAATCCTAAAGATTAGCAATATTATCTATAAGAATTTTACATATTTATAATATTTCTTTTAATTATATATTAATATTTCTTTTATTAATTCTCTATCATAAACAATATTTAGCAGTATTTAATCAATGAATTCTCCTTAAAACTCGTATTAATTATACATATTATGGTATGAACCTTGACATTTTATAAAAATTTATTATAAGCATACTTATACACTCATAATAAATTAATTTCTAGAAGCCAGTAAGTTCAGCCTTTAATAAATTTTGCCTACTGGTTCTTACTTTTATTAATAAATCTTTATAACAAAAAAGACTGTAGTTTAAACTACAGTCTTATTTATAACAATATAAAATTATCTTCTATTTTGTTCTTTTTTAGCTCTTCTACAAGCTGCACATCTTGTTGGTTCATTATCGAATCCTTTTTCTTTGTAGAATTCTTGTTCTCCTACTGAAAATATGAATTCACTACCGCAATCTCTGCATACTATTGTCTTATCTGTCATAATAATTCCTCCCTAATTTAAAGATCTTAATTCATTAATAATCTCCATTTACGAGAAACTATTTATCAAATACAAGTCTTTATTTTAGTAACATTTCTGCTACTCATTTATAATAACACATAACTTTATTTATTACAAGGTAATTTTATTATTTTATATATTTAATCTATACTTTCATATATACAATACAATTAACTTATATTTTAATTTGTTAAACATTTTTATTGATAATATCTAAAAATATGTTCTCTGAAGTTATATCCTTTCTTAAAATTTTCTATGCTACCATATAATTGATATTTAACAAGCTTATCCTTCAATTATTTCTACAAATTTAGTTGAAGCTAATGAAAGTGGAACTCTTTTTAAATAACACACCCCTATATTTCTTTTAGGAATTTCTTCTACTGTTTTTACTTCATATATTAAACCTTTATTTAAATATTCCTTTGCAAATTCCTTAACTACACATGCTATTCCTAAATTTATTTTTGCAAATTCTAAGAGCAAATCATATGAACCGAGTTCAAACTCTGGTGATATTTTTATACCTTTTGAAATCATAAAATTTTCCACATATTTTCTTGAATTTGATGTTTGTTCTAAAAATATTAACGGCAAATTAGCCACATCGTCAAGTGACATATTATCATTTAATAAATACTTGTACTTCTCTCCACAAACGAAAATATCTTGTACTTCTACACATGGTCTTAATTCTAAAGATGGGTCATCTATTGGAAAATTACATATTGCTATGTCTATCTCACCACCTTTTATAAGTGTGCACAGCTCTAATGTTGTACTATTAATGATTTTAAACTTAATATTAGGATACATATTATGAAACTTCTCCAAATAAGGCATTAAATAATATTTTGAAATTGTATCACACACACCAATTTTAAGTTCTCCTACAGATAAATTGTGAAATTCTAAAATCTTTTCTTCTCCAGCTTCTATTAAACCTATAGCTGAATCTACATATTCAAAGAGATGTTTTCCTTCATTAGTTAGTGATACTCCCTTAGGTGTTCTATTAAAAAGACGAGTGTCTAATTCTCTTTCAAGCTGCATTATAGATTGACTTATAGCTGGTTGTGTCATATAAAGTTCCTCTGCCGCCTTTGAAAAGCTCTTGCTTTTTCCTACTTGACGAAAAATTTTATATAGATCTAATTTACTTATCATATAAGCTCTCCTTATATTAGATATATTTACTATTTATTTTACTTATATCATTAATTGGAGTATATTACAAGTATAAACCATATTATTTTGAATTTATTTTAAGGGAGAGATTATTGTGGAAAGAGTTATCGGAACAGTTGTTAGAGGACTTCGTTGTCCAATTATAAAAGAAGGAGACAAAATTGAAGAAATCGTAGTTGATAGCGTATTAAGAGCTTCAGCATCTGAAGGAATTTCTATTAATGATAAAGATATAGTTACTGTAACTGAATCAGTTGTTGCACGTGCTCAAGGAAACTATGCTTCAATAGATAACATAGCTACAGATGTTAAATCTAAGTTTGGTGATGATACAATTGGTGTTATATTCCCTATCTTAAGCCGTAACCGTTTTGCTATTTGTTTACGTGGTATTGCTAAAGGAGCTACTAAGAAAATAGTTTTAATGTTAAGCTATCCATCAGATGAAGTTGGAAATCACTTAGTAGATTTAGATCTTTTAGATGAAAAAGGTGTTAATCCTTGGACAGATGTTTTAACTGAAGCAAAATTCCGTGAATTATTTGGATATAACAAGCATCCTTTCACAGGAGTTGATTATATCGACTACTATAAATCTTTAATAGAAGAATACGGTATAGAATGTGAAGTTATCTTCTCAAATGATTGTAAGACTATTTTAAATTACACTAAGAGCGTTCTTACTTGTGATATACATACAAGATTTAGAACTAAGAGAATATTAAAAGCTAACGGTGGAGAAAAAGTATATAGCTTAGATAATATATTATCAGAATCAATTGATGGAAGCGGATGCAATGAAGCTTATGGATTATTAGGTTCTAATAAATCAACTGAACAAACAGTGAAGTTATTCCCTCGTGATTGTCAACCAATCGTAGATAATATACAAGCTTTACTTAAAGAAAAGACAGGTAAAAATGTTGAAGTTATGATTTACGGAGATGGCGCTTTCAAAGATCCAGTAGGTAAGATTTGGGAACTTGCTGACCCAGTTGTTTCTCCAGCTTATACTCAAGGATTAGACGGAACTCCAAATGAAATTAAATTAAAATATCTTGCAGATAATGATTTTGCAGATTTAAAAGGTGAAGAATTAAAAACTGCAATTTCAAATTACATTAAGAATAAAGAGGCTGATTTAGTAGGTTCTATGGCTGCACAAGGTACAACACCAAGAAGACTTACTGACCTTATTGGATCATTATCTGACTTAACTTCAGGTAGTGGAGATAAAGGAACACCAATAATCTTCATTCAAGGATATTTCGATAACTACACAAAATAATACTTAATTAAATATAATAGCCACTTAGATAAATTAACTTCTAAGTGGCTATTTTTCATATCAATATACTCTGGTTATCCAACCCTATGTTATAAATCAAATTTCATTGACTACAATACTTTTAAGTGATATTATTTTACTAAAACAGTTATTATTTAAATATTGATTATTTGTAGAGCTTGGTTGTTTTTAACAGATACCAAGCTTTTATTTATTTAATGGATATTCTAAGAAATAATAGTCTCATCTGCTAGTCTATTTTAGGCTATTATTTTCTTACATTTGCATAATATTAAAATATACTAATTGAAAGGATAATAATTATGAACTTTAAAACTTTAGGCATAAATGAAAATATAGTTAATGTACTAAACAAAAATGGAATTAAAACTCCAACTCCAATTCAGGAAGAAAGTATACCACAAATTTTATCGGGTAAAGATGTTATTGGAGAAGCTAAAACTGGAACTGGAAAAACTCTTGCTTTTCTTCTTCCCATTTTTCAAAACATATCACTTAATACTAATGGAACACAGGTATTAATTCTGTCCCCTACTAGAGAATTAGCAATTCAAATAACAGAGGAAACAAAAAAACTTAATGTAAATAATGATATTAATATATTAGCTGCATATGGTGGTAAGGATATTGGAAGTCAATTAAAAAAACTTAAACATAATATACATTTGGTTATTGCCACTCCTGGTAGACTCCTTGATCATATTGATAGAAAAACTATCGACTTATCAAAGCTAAAAACTATAGTTATAGATGAAGCTGACCAAATGTTATTAATGGGATTTAAAAATGATATTGAAAAAATTATGAAAGCAGCTTCAAAAAAGCACCAAACACTTTGTTTTTCCGCTACTATGGATTCACAAGTAAAAAAACTTGCCTATAGATATATGATTGATCCATTATTTATAGACATAAAATCACCAACTATAGCTGTTGATAAAATCAAACAGCAAGTTGTAGAAACCACTGATAGATGGAAACAAGATGCCCTTTGTACTACTTTGCAAGAAGATAACCCATTTATGGCAATGATATTTTGTAGAACTAAACGCAGAGCTGATGTCCTTGAGATTGCACTTCATCAAAAAGGTCTTAATTGTCAAAAAATACATAGCGATGTTCCTCAGTCTAAGCGTGAAAGAATAATGAAATCTTTTAGAAATGCTGATATTCAATATTTAATAGCAACAGATGTAGCTGCAAGAGGAATAGATATTTCTGGTGTTTCACATATTTATAATTATGATGCTCCAGAAACTCCAGAAAGCTATATTCATCGTATAGGAAGAACAGGACGTGCAGGTGAAAATGGTTATACCTGTATGTTCATTGCACCAAAAGATTCTTATCATCTAAATGCAATAGAAAAAAAATTAGGATTTACAATACCTAGACGTGAAATTTAAAAGATTTCTTTTTATTTAGGCTATGTTTTAAGTGAATGTTGATATTTTAGTATAAGGGCGAACTGGCATTGGAATTTGCTTTTTAGAACTCTTAATGAAGATTTGTACAATTAATTGCTTGTCAGCAATCTTTGATTGGGAGCATGCATTAATTGGACTAAGCTTTATTTTAGTGTTCTTAAAGTAAATTCCTCTGTCCATGAGCTTTATACTACAATATCAATACGCATTTAAAACATAGCCTTTATTTAAAATATAATTTAGTATTTTTTTACTTCTTTACAGTGTTGTGCTATTGAATTAGCAACATTCATCCCACTATTTAAAGCCCCTTGCATCCATCCATGTTTATTTGAAGCATGTTCACCTGCAAAATACACTTTATCTTTATATTCTGATTTTGTCATTGAATATAAAAAGTTAGTATGTTGATTAGGTGTAAAATAACAGAACGCGCCTAAAATTCCAGGTTCATTATTCCAATTTATTGTTTTAAAATCCATTACTATTTTATCAAGATATTTACTTGGGAGACCATTCACCTTCTCAACTTGTCTTTTTATCGTTTCAAAACGCACATCATTATTTAAGTTTCCTAAACGTATAGCATCTTGTCCAAGATTATATGAAGCTAAAAGTACTCCATAATTATTATATTTACTATGTTTTTTTATATTATAATTATAATAAGGATACCATATACTTTGAATTGGCAAATCGGTGTAAGATCCACCCCCTAATATTTTTTCATTATCATTACCTTTTTCCCAAAAACGTTCATTACACATAAAAAGTGTTTTTTGAGATGATGAATAATTTACTTCTTTTATTGCTTGCATTTTTTCAGTACTAAACATTGGAAATATATTCATATTTCTAAGACTAGAGAAAGGAATTGCACAAATAACATAATCAAAACTTCTACTGAAATTTTTTGAAAAATTTTTATATTTATACTCAAGTATAACTTTATTATTCTTATCATCATTAAATATACTAGTTACTGTTTTTCCATTTTCTAAAGTCACTTTTCCTAAATTCTTTTTTTCTATATTAGTATATTCTTTAGGATTTTTAGAAATTAATGAATTATAAAAAGCAAGAGGTAAATTAACTGAACCACCAACTATTTCATATCTATAAGCATAATCTACACTATAGTCTTCTTGCAAATTTTCTAAATAGCTATTATCATAAAAAGCACCAAGAAAAGGAGCAACACATGATATGAGTTCTATAGCACCTTCACTTAAGTTCATTTTTTTTAATTCATCTCTTATACTTAAACTGTCCAAAGATTGAATTAGAACTGAATATTGCTTTTTTATATGTAATAGTTCATTTCTTATAGATGGATTTATCTTTAAAAGATTATCTGCTAGAGCATAATCTATGAGTTTTTGCCAAGAGGTATTTTTTTCTTCAGGAGTTAGATTAAATTCAGGATAAATTTTTTCCATTACATTTTTACCTTCAGAATCATTTCTTACACGTTTATTTCTTATATACATAAATGCATTTTCATTTGTTTGGATAAATGGTCTTGTTTGTAAATTAAAAGTATTTATATAATGCCATGTACTTTCATGACTTATTGGTATACGCATAGCTCCAAGTTCACCATAAAAATTTTTATTTTTATCAAAATAATGTGTATAGACTCTACCACCAATACGGTTGCTTTGCATTTCAAAGATTGTAACATCAAAACCTAACTTTCTAAGTTCAAAAGCAGAAGATATGCCCGCAAGACCACCACCTATTATACCAACTTTAATTTCTTTACAATCTTTTGGAGAGGCAATTGTTGTAATATCATTTGGTGGAGCAAGTGCTGATATTATATCATCAAAATCTTCAATACGATTGGATTTTTCTAAAGCAGTTTTTAACATTTTATATCTTTCTTCATTGGATGGATTGAGTGATTGTACATATCTAAATTCTGCATTCATCTAAATTCAACTCCATTTTATAATGATATATTTAAGTTATATATTAAATATATTACTTTTTAAAAATAACATACCAATTATTTTTTAGATTAAAATTCATTAAATAAAGTATCTATATAAAAATAAATAGAATTTATTACTCTAAACATAAAAATCCTCAACAGTACATTCCGGTATTGTCAAGGATTTTTCCTTTGATGAAAATTAATTCAACATATCATTTAATCGGGCATTAATATGAATCTAATTGTAAATAATATCGCAAATATGTATGAAAGTTCATGTACTTCTTTTCCTCTTCCAGTTGATACTTTCATGATAGGGTAAAATATTGTTTAGTTATAAAAGAATGTGTCCCTTATGGGAAATAACAAAAGATATTAATATAGATTTAGAATAGATATATTGTGAATTTTATAAAGGAAGATATGAAATCCTTATGCTTATAAATGCTCGAATTGCTATTTAGTTGTTTGAAAAATTTGTATAGTGATAATTCATCTGATATAATTGAGTTCATAAACATTTATACATATCTCCAAGTTGTATTTTGTGTAGGAACTTAATTATAATAAGGATTTTGTATAAATGTTTTTTATTCAATTGTAAAAATTATTGAAATATTTTTTGCACTATCATAGTTATATACATATCTTAATTTTGCATAAAAGTATAATTATTTTCCTATAAGTTTATCATTTGAATAGATATGTCCTGTTAACCAATCATTTAGAAGTTGCAATATACTGACTATATATTCATCTTGATCCTCATCAATCTTTGAAAAATCTACATCTTTAATTCTTTTTATAAACGCATCATGCTCAACTTTCTGAGTAAACATTCTTTTATAATTAATACTTTTCATGTATTCTTCTTCAGCATTAAAATGAAAAACAGTGTAGTCTTGAAGTTCTTTTATTAACTCTACTACTTTATCATATTTATCAATTGTAAGATCATTTTTTAATAAAGCATAAGTTCTATCAGCTATTTCAAAAAGAACTTTATGTTGTTCATCAATAAAATCTATTCCAGTCTTATATTCTTCTTTAAATTCATACATTAAACACTACCTTCTTTCAATCTTTATATTTTATAATTATTATACACTCAATAATATATTTTATCAATTAATAATTATTACACATTAAAACAAACTCCTAATTTAATAAAAGTAAAATAATGTGCAACAAAGTTTTATTGTACGCTATTTTACTTTTTAATATCATTTCTATTACTACTTTTTAAATACTGATTTTTTCTGGCCACATATTGGACAAATATAATCATCTGGTAATTCTTCAAATGGAATGTCTCCTGAATACTCATATCCACATACACTGCATACATATTTTTCACTATTGTTTTCTACTTTTGTATCTTCTGCAATATAAGTTGGAGCATTTTTAGGGCTTTTTCCTTTTACAACCTTATGATAATAGGCATATGTCATAGCATCATCCTTTGAAAGAACATCTCCATCTATTACTTTACCTAAGAAAACAGTATGTGTATCTGTTTCCATCTTATTAACTACCTCACAGGTAATATAAGCACATCCTTCCGTTACAATTGGCATATTCCCTTTGATTTCATACTTTACTGAATCAAATTTATTTACATTTTTTCCAGACTGAAATCCAAAAGTACCAATGATTGATGGATCTGAATTCTCTCCTAAAATTGAAATTGCAAATTTTCCTGTTTCTTTAATACACTGATTTGTATAGTTATCATGATTTATACTAATTGCAATTGTCGCAGGTTCTGATGTAATCTGCATAGCACTATTAGCTGTACAACCAGTTGGTCTTCCTTCATCCCATACAGAAATTATATAAACTCCATATGATAGGTTTCTAAATGCGTTGTTATTCATAATTGTTGCCTTCTTTCATATAATAAAATTTATACTTCTCTAATTTTAAAATTAATAATTCTCTGCTTTTATTTCAAAATAGCTTTGTGGATGTGAACATACAGGACAAACTTCTGGAGCCTTCTTCCCAATACATATGTGTCCACAATTAGAACATTTCCAAATTACATCTCCATCCTTTGAAAATACCAAATCATCTTCAACATTGGCAAGTAATTTTTTATATCGTTCCTCATGCTCCTTCTCAATCTTAGCAACCTCTTCAAATAAATATGCAATCTTGTCGAATCCTTCTTCTTTTGCTTCTTTTGCAAAGTTTACATACATATCTGTCCACTCATAATTTTCGCCTTCAGCAGCTGACTTTAAATTATCAGGGGTATTGCCAATTCCATTTAAAAGTTTAAACCACATTTTAGCATGTTCTTTTTCATTATTAGCTGTTTCCTCGAAAATAGATGCTATTTGTACAAATCCATCTTTTTTAGCTTTTGATGCAAAATAAGTATACTTATTTCTTGCTTGAGACTCTCCTGCAAATGCAGCCCATAAATTAGCTTCTGTCTTTGTTCCTTTTAAATTACTCATAAATCATCTCTCCTTATAATATACATTAGTTAACTATTTTTATTTGTTAATTATTTTTATTTGTATATGTAATATTATATCATTATGCATATTAAATTCCAATTTTTTTAACAAATTTTGATGTTATATATAATAAAAATTTAAAGTCTGATCAATAACTATCCTTTTATTTACGCCTCTTTATTTGCATATTTTAAGTTTAATATTAAATATTTTACTAAATACTATTTTTGTATTTAATTCTTTTACTAATAAGTGAGATGACTCTGACTCTATACTGTCCTGTAAAATCTATATTCATTTTTTCTTAATTATGGTATATAATAAAAAAAAGAAAGAGGAGGTTATTTAGATGAGTTTTAAAATAAATGATACTGTAACTTGGGTTGGAAAAATCGATTGGGAATTAAAACAATTCCATGGAAATGAATTGTCTACAGATAAAGGTTCCTCATACAATTCATATTTAATCAAAGATGAAAAGACAGTATTAATAGATACTGTTTGGACACCATTTACTACAGAATTTATTACTAATTTAAAAAAAGAAGTAGATATACAAAAAATTGATTATATAGTTATGAACCATTCTGAAGTTGATCATAGTGGTGCCTTAGTAGAACTTATGAAAGAAATACCTAACACTCCAATTTATTGTGCTAAAAATGGGGTTAGAATATTAAAAGGACTTTATCATCAAGATTGGAACTTTGTGGAAGTGAAAACTGGAGATACATTAGATATCGGTAAGCATAAACTTACTTTTATAGAAGCTCCAATGCTTCATTGGC
The DNA here is from genome assembly GCF_023845705.1 of Clostridium sp. ZBS15. Lineage (NCBI taxonomy): Bacteria > Bacillati > Bacillota > Clostridia > Eubacteriales > Clostridiaceae > Clostridium > Clostridium sp. ZBS15. The sequence continues at coordinate 81,782 of NZ_JAMQHY010000012.1, read as the reverse complement.
CAGACACTATGTTTACATATTTATCAGGTGAAAATATATTATTTAGTAATGATGGTTTTGGTCAACATTATGCTTCAGAGCTTATGTATAATGATAAAGTTGATCAATCAGAACTATATCATGAAGCACTAAAATATTATGCAAATATTTTAGCTCCATTTAACAGACAAGTTGCAAAGAAAATTGAAGAAATATTAAACCTTAACTTACCAATTGATATGATTTGTCCAAGTCACGGTATAATATGGAGAGATAATCCAATGCAAATAATAAATAAGTATGCAGAATGGGCAAATGAATATGCAGAAAACCAAATAACAATAATATATGATAGTATGTGGAATGCAACAAGAAGAATGGCAGAATGCATAACAGAAGGAATAACAAGTAATAATAAAGATGTTGTAGTAAAAATTATTAATTCAGGTAAGACTGATAAGAATGATGTAATTGTTGAAGCATTCAAGTCAAAGATAATTCTTTTAGGTTCCTCAACTATAAATAATGGTATTTTGGCTTCAACAGCTTCAATTCTAGAAATGATAAAAGGTTTTAAATTTAAAGGCAAAAAAGGAGCAGCTTTTGGTAGTTATGGTTGGAGTGGTGAATCTATAAAATTAATTACAGAAGAATTAGAAAAAGCTGGAATTACGACAATTAATTCAGGAATAAGAGAATTATGGACTCCTGATGAAGAAGCATTAGAGAGATGTAGAGAGTTCGGAAAAAATATTGCAGAAGAGCTTTAATTATATACATATTTACAATTAATAATTTGCTTTATATAAAGGAAATTATTATTCTTATAATATGTATATTTAATTAATATTACCAATTCAAAGGAGGATTTATATTATGGAAAAATACGTTTGTACAGTATGTGGTTATATTTATGATGAAGCAGTAGGTGACCCAGATAATGGTGTTGCATCTGGAACAAAATTTCAAGATATTCCAGAAGATTGGGTTTGCCCATTATGTGGAGTTCCAAAATCAGATTTTGAAAAAGAAAACTAGTATAAATTTTAATTAATATAATAAATAACATATAATGCACATAGACAAAAACATTGTGCATTATATGTACCTTTTATATATAACATATAGAGTAATGTATGTATCATCATCACATCTTTTACAGCAGTATTGCGGGTTTTCTTTTACGTCTTTTCCTAATCCTGATTTATATTAATTATACAATGAATGTGGATTCTTCCGAATTCACATTTTTTTATTCTTTAGGAA